>DATJEA010000082.1:0-3171 GCA_035497095.1 Acetobacteraceae bacterium
GTAAGCTGGCGCGCGGCGTCAGGCCGCGCGACGCACCTGCCCGGTGATCTCCTGCACGCAGCCGACCCGGGTCACCCCCACCACCTGGCGCAGATTGCCCTCCACCACATGCACCATCTCGGCCGGCATCGCCGCCATCTGGATCTCCGCCCGCACCGTCTCGCCGCTGCGATGGAACTCCAGCCCGTCGGGCACCAGATCGCGCTTGGCGAACGGCATCAGCAGCCGCGGCAACAGCCCCGGCGAGGCGTCGGCGGTGACGGTGAAACGGGCGGCGGCATGCAGGCCCACCAGGGCCCATGGCCTGAGGGAAGCCGATTCGTACGACATGGGGAAAACGCTCCGGAAACACGGAAAAACGGCACAGGCGAACGCCAGACCCGGCTGCTAGGCAGCCGGGGAGGTAATTCGCGTGCTGTTGGCCCGGATCGTCATAATCGGTTGCATAACAGCTCACGGCGCGGTTGACCAGACCAAATCCGGCCACAACAGCTGCGGCAAACGCAGCAGAGGGATGCGGCCCATCGTCAGCACCCGGTCGCGCAGCACCAGCGGCACATCGACCTCCGGCGGCCCGCCGGCTTTCGGCGTCTGCGCCATCAGCGCCAGCACCGCCTTGGCCGCCCGCGCCGCCTGCGACGTCACCACATGGCCGGCCGCCAGCGCATCCAGCGTCTGCGCCTGCCCGATCAGCCGCAACTGGGCGGTGCCGATCGGCTGCAACGCGCCATCCAGCGTCAGGGTCGCGCTGCCAGCCAGATCGAGCGGCCCCCAGCGCAGCGCCAGCCGGCGCAGCACCAGCTTGCCGCCGCCGTCGCGCCAGGCCTCGGCGCGCGCCTGCGGGTCGGGCGCGGCGGAGAGCGGGCCGAGCACGTCGGCGGCCAGCGCCAGGCTGGCGATATGCTCGCCGAGCGCCCAGGCCGCCCCGCCCGGCGCCGGCGGCAAGGTCAGCGCCTCGGCGGTCAGCGCCACCGACGGCGACGACTGCTCGACCAGGCTGAGCGTCGCCTGCGCTGCCCGCACCTGCCGGCCGGGAGGGCCGGCGCGCAGGCCGGTCAGCGCCAGGTCCAGCCGGTCCGGCGGCACCCCCGGTTCCAGCGGAATCACCGCGCGCGCCTGCTCGGCCCGCACCGGAATCGCCGGCCCCGGCCCGATGCGCAGCAATTGCCGGCCCTCGATCTCCACTACCAGCCGATGCGGATGCCGCAACGCCACGTCCAGCACCACCAGCGGCGCCGACCACGCGACCCCGCCCGGCGGCCCGACCGCGCCGGCCAGCGCCACCGTGGGCACCGTGAGCCGCGCATGCAGCGGCCAGCCGCCGCGCTCCGGCGTGCCATGCGTCACCCGCCAGCCCCGCGCCTGCCAGATGCCGATCTGCTGCGCCAGCCCCTGCTGCAACTGCGCCT
Source organism: Acetobacteraceae bacterium (assembly GCA_035497095.1). Taxonomy (GTDB): domain Bacteria; phylum Pseudomonadota; class Alphaproteobacteria; order Acetobacterales; family Acetobacteraceae; genus 70-18. Next base: position 1,410 of record DATJEA010000082.1, read on the forward strand.
CGGCCCAGCGCCAAAGCAGGAAATGCCCACCCGCCAGCAGGGCCAGCAGCAGCATCGCCGCCACCGCCGCGCGCCGCCATCTCATTGCCGCCGCCTCGCCATCGAACCGCTCTGGCCGCACATCATCCCCAATCCCCCGGTTTCACCATCATCGGCCTCTGAGGACAAAATATAGCTATCCATATCAACGAATTTCGGAATGTCGCTGGATCAGGATGCGAGCCCCGCCGGGCCAGTTCCCACAGACTTATCCACAGCCGGCCACGGCGTGCCCAGCGCCGCCGCGCCCTGCTCAAACTCCGCCTCCAGCCGCGCCATAATCTCCGGCCTGGACAGGCCGGGCGGCAGCGCCGGGCGGATCACGATATGGATCACGCCCGGCCGCTTGCGAAACGCCCGCCGTCCCCAGCACAGCCCGGAATCGGTCACCACCGGCACCACCGGCACCCCGGTGCGCGTCGCCAGCGCCGCCACGCCGGGATGCAGCGGCGCGCGCCGGCCTGGCGCCACCCGGGTGCCCTCGGGGAAGATCACGATCGCCCGCCCCGCCGCCACCGCCCGGTCGCCGCCGCGCAGCAACGCACGGATCGCCGCCGCGCCGGCGCCGCGATCCACCGCGATCATCTCGGTCAATGTGCACATCGGCCCGAACACCGGGATGCGCGTCAGCTCGCGCTTCAGCACATAGGCGGGATGGCGCAGCAACAGCAGCCAGACCAGCGTATCGAACGCCGATTGATGCATCGAGGCCACCACCGCCGGCCCGGCCGGCAGGTGCTCCCAGCCGCTCACCTCGTAGCGTATGCCGACCAGCGGCCACAGCCCGGCCAGCACCGTGGCACTCCAGCGCCGCACCAGCCGCTCCGGCCAGCCGGCCGGGGCATGGTCTCCGAGCAGGCGCAGGCCGGCACCCTGCAGCGCGTAGCACACCGTCGCGCCGTAGAACCACAGGTTGAACAGGCTCGACCGCAGCAGGCTCATCCGGCGTCCTTTGCCCCCGCCGGCTGGCTCAGCTCGCCGCGCCCGAAGTAGCGCGACAGCCCCAGTTCGGCGCCGAGAAACTTGCTGTATTCGGCCACCAGCAGCCGCAGCGGCACGCCATCCGGCGGGGTTACCGGCACCGGATACAGCGCCACCCCCGGCAGGCCGCGCCGCATCTCGGCCATCGCGCGCGGCATATGATAGAACGAGGTCACCACCAGCAGCGACGAAATCGCCCAATGCTGCACCCATTGCGCGGTTTCCGCCGCATTGCCGCGGGTGGAGTGCGCGGCGCGGCCCAATGTCACCCGTGGCGCCAGCGACGGGTCCACCTCGGCCCGATGCACCAGTTCGGCGAAGCTCGCGGTGGGGCCGACGCCGGAGATCAGCAGCCGATCCGCCCTGCCCTGCTCCAGCAGTTGCAGCCCGAGTTCCACCCGCCCGGCGCCGCCGGTCAGCACCACGATGCCGTCGGCATGCGCCGGGAGTGTGCCGGCCGCCCTGCCGGCAGCGGCGAACCAGCCCAGCCCGGCCAGCCACAGCAGCGCCAGCCCGGCGGCCGCCAGCATCCAACGGCGGCCCCGCCAGACTCCGCCGCGCCGGTGGTGTCGCCTCACGGCAGCCACCGCAGCCAGGCCCGCACGGTGCCCTGCGCGGTCACCAGCCCGATCAGCGCGGCGGCCAGCGGCAGCCCCGGCAGCGCCAGCCACAGCGCCACCGGCAGCGCCAGCAGCCAGCCCAGCACCTCGCCGGCCGGGCCGGGCAGCGGCGGCGGCGGCGG
>DATJEA010000083.1:0-2490 GCA_035497095.1 Acetobacteraceae bacterium
AGGCGGCGCGTGAGCAGGATGATGAATACCACGAGGAACGGGAACAGCACCATGTTGATCGCCGAACCGAGCCCCATCCGACCGGCCGCAGTGGTGATATTGAAGGCGTGGTTGGACAGGATCTGGGTGAGGTTGGCCGGCGCGCCGTTGGTCAGGATATTGACGACGACAATGGAGGTCGAGGTGAACACCGTGGACAGCATGACAGTGATGGTGAACACCGGCATCAGCGACGGCAGGGTGACATGCCAGAACTGACGCAGCACGCCGGCGCCGTCGGTGCCCGCCGCCTCGTAGAGCTCCTTCGGGATCGCCTGGAGGCCGGCGAGGAAATGCATGGTGTAGAATGGGGTGCCGTTCCACACCACCACCGCGATCACCGCCCACATCGCCCATTTCGGCTCCGCGAGCCAGGCGACGCCGTAATCGAGCACGCCGAGATCGACCAGCACCAGGTTCAGCAGCCCGTTGAACTCGTTATAGACCCACAGCCAGACCAGCGAGGCGATGACCGTCGGCACTGCCCACGGGATGAACAGGATGGTGCGATAGATGCCATTGAACCGGCGCGGCTGGTTCAGCGCCAGCGCCGAGGTGAGGCCGATCGCGAATTTGATGGCGACGGCGACGCCAGTGTACCACACCGTGTTGGTGAAGATCAGCAGGAAGTCGGGATCGGCGAGCAGTTCGGCGTAGTTGCGCAGGCCGATGAACGTGCCCGGCAGCCCGGCGGTCTTGTCCTGGAAGCTGAGCACCAGCGCGTAGGCGAACGGGTACAGCACCACGCAGGTGAGCACCACCACGGTCGGCAGCAGGAACAGGCCGGCCAGCGTGCGCACGTCGTTCGAAATGAATTCCCACAGCGTCGGCCGTTCGCCGGGGCCGGATGGTGGCAGAAGCCTTGCCGACTCGCTCAATGCGGCGGCTCGGGCTCGGCGTCCGGCCAACGGCTCAAGGCACTGGCGCGGCGGATTTTCCATGCCTGCACCCGGTTCGCCTGCCCCTCGCCCTTGTTCCCGCGGGCCTCGGCGATGGCGTCCCGCAGTCGCTCGGCCACGATGTCCTGCTCACCCTCGCCCAACGAGCGGGCGTCCATCACGAAGGAGCCGTGCTCGATCTGGTGGGTGCGCACCCGGATCGAGGGAGTGCCGGTTTCCAGCGCATGAACCACATCCACCGCCTCGCAGCCCGCGCCAGGCTGAATGGTGATGCGCAGGCGGTCAAACGGATTGCCGGTCGGATCGGGATCAATCTCGGCGCCGATTCCGGGCAAGTCCGCCAGCACCGCGCGCCAGCGCAGCAGCGGTTTGTGCAATGCCGCGCGGATCGCGGCGCGGTCTTCGGCGATGAAGGTTTGCAATGCGACGATCGCCGCGGCAATGCCCTCCTTGCCCACCTTCATCGGCCGCGCGATGCCGTAGTTCTGCAGAAAGGCGGACCGCACCAGCGGCTTGCGGCCGGCCACCACCCCGGCAGTGGCGCCGCCCAGAAACTTGTGGGCGCTGTGGACGGTGATATCGGCCCCCGCCCGGATATAGCCGGTGAGGTCGTATTCGGCGGCCAAATCGACGATGACCGGAACGCCCTGGGCGTGGCACACCCTGGTAAAATCGGCGAACGGGATCTGGCCGTCCGGCGCGCAGTGATGGCTGACGACATAGAGTGCGGCGGCGGTGGCCGGCCCGATTGCGCCGGCAAGCTGAGCCTGCGATGCCGAATTCACCGCCCCGAACGCCACCACCCGCGCCCCGGTGAGACGAATATCCTGCTCGATCGGGTGGCCATAGTTCACAAGATGCCCGGTCTGAATCACCACCTCGTTCTTAAGGCCCTGGGTGTCGGGCAGGCGCTCGATGGCCGCCGTCCGATCGCCGGTCATTGCCCCGGCCATGGCCATGCAGAGCCCGGCGGCGCTGCAAGCCGCGATGAAGCCCGCCTCGGCCCCGGTAATTTCGGCGATAACGCGGCTGGCGCAGGCCTGCAATTCGACGATATCGACACCCCGGGCCATGATCTCGGCCGCGGCGGCGATTGCCTCAGGCCGGGCGCTGATCCCGCCCAGGGTGGTGAGCGTGCCGGTAAGATTGATGACCGGGTCGGCGCCGAGGCGGACCCGGATATCGGCGTGCTCGCTGTTGGACTCTCTGCCGGTGACGGTCATTCGATGCCTAGCTCCGCTTTGCCACGCCGGCGCATAATGCTGCCGCGGAATCATAGATCGCCGGGCCGCCGCCGGTGTTGACGTAGACCACGGTCGCACCCTTCGGGATGCGGCCCGTGGCAACGTGTTCGACCAGCGCCAGCGCCACCTTGGCGTTGTAGACCGGGTCGATGACCATGCCGTGCAGCCGGGCGAAGCAGCGGATCACGCCGACCAAGGCAGGGGTCACCACGCCGTAGCCGATGTCGACCTGATCATCCAGCAGCGTCAGGTCGGCGGCGCTGAGTCCGGTTGAAAGCCGCAGCCGCTCGGCAGCCCGTGCGGCATGA
>DATJEA010000084.1:0-13313 GCA_035497095.1 Acetobacteraceae bacterium
TGGCGATTACTCGATGCGTTGTGTGCAAGCCGGATACCACAACATCGTGGTACCCACTGCTGAGGTGCGACATGCTCAGGGCACTTTGGGAACTAACCCGTACAGCAAGCCGCCGCATTTCTACTATTATATGGCGCGTAATGAATTGCTGCTATACCGCAAGCATCGTGGCTGGTGGGCAGGGCGGCGCCCGCTGTGGTGGGCGGCGCGGCGCCAACTCAGTCTAGTCGAGAAACCGAATGGAGATCCCGCCATAACTGACGCCATCTTCTACGGCCTTTTCGACGGGTTGACCTTCCGGCGCGGCGCGTTCGACCCAGCCCGGCGCCTGCCGAGACCGGTCCGCAGGCTGCTGCTCGCGGCCAACCGGGCGCTGTTCGGCGCGCACTGATCCGGCGGCTGACGCGCTCAGCCCTTGGTCTGGTCCACCAGCCGCTTCACCTCGTCCAGCGCCTCGGCGATGCGCGTGTTCAGGGTTTGCAGCGCCTCGCCGTTGGCGCGCTGGATCAGGTCGGAGAGTTCGCGGGTGTTGGCCACCGCATGTTCATAGGCACGCTTCAGCAGCTCGGCCTGCTGCGATGCCTTGGCTTGCGGCGCGTCCGGGGTGGCCAGGCTCTGCAGTGTCTCGGTCAGTTCCGCCATGGTCTGCTGCATGATCTCCATATGCCGCTTGGCCACCGCCTGGGCGCCTTCCAGCGCGATCCGGTTGGCGGCCGAGAGCGCCTCGATATTGCGCTGATGGGCGGCCAGCAGCGCCTCGGCATTCGGGCCTTGCGGCAGCTTGCCGAACATGCGGGTGAACTCGTCGGTGGCGGCCTTGGCCTGTTCCATGGCCTTGGCGAACGGGTTGGGGGCATCGCTGGGCATGTGCTGGTTCCTTCAGCCCGGAGAGTCCGGGGCGGCTTGCGTGGGCGGATCAGGCGCGTGCGCGGGTGACTCGGCCTGGGGTGGGTCGGGGATCGGCTCGGGCGGCGGCGGCTCGGCCTCCGCGCGACGGTGCAGCCAGGATTCCGCCCGCTCGGCACGCGACAGCGCGTGGTCGAGCGCCGACATGGTGGCCGAGAGGTCCTCGCTGGTGTCGTGCTGCCAGGCGCGCACCGTCCACAGCCACGCCGCCAGCAGCGCCTTGGCACGCAGCGGGCCGAACGGCGGCGCCGCCGAGGCGCCGGCGCCGCGCAGCATCCAGGCCATGCTGCGCAGGCTCGCGGCGCCCAGCAGCATCGCGGCAGCCGGATCGGCGGGCAGCGCGCGCAGCAGGGCGATAACGCCGGCGCGGTGGGTTTGCAGCGCGTCGATCCGGCGCATCAGCATGTCGAACAGCCGGTCGCGCACCGGGCCGTCGGTGAGCGCCCCGGTCAGCGCCGCCTGGTCGGCGAGGCGGCCGAAGCGGAGCAACACGGCGCAGCGTCCTGGAAAGCGGCCACGGGTGCGCGCGACATCCAGCCCGGCGGCACGCGCGGCGGCGGCAAGGTCGAGGCGGCGCCAGCCGATGTCGGCGATCTGGCTGAAGGCGGCGGCGATCAGTGCGCGATCGAATTCGGTGTCGTCCATCCCTGGATGATGGGCATTCGCGGCGGCAATGTCATCCCGCTTTCGGGAGTCTTTCGCCGGGTGCGGACTTTCAGCCGGCCAACTCGCGGGACCGCGCAGTAGCGGCGGCGATCGCGCGCGACACCGCGTCCGGCCAGGCGGATTGCTCCATCAGCACCGCCAGCGCCCGTTCGGTGGTGCCGTTCGGGCTGGTCACGTTGCGGCGCAGCGTGGCGCTGTCCTCGGAGCTCGCGGCCAGCAGCGCGCCGGAGCCGGAGACCGTCTGGCGCGCCATCAACCGGGCAAGCTCGGCCGGGATGCCCTGCTCGATCGCCGCCTGCTCCAGCAATTCCGCCAGCAGGAACACATAGGCCGGGCCGCCGCCGGAGACCGCGGTGACCGGGTCGATCAGCGCCTCGTCCTCCACCCAGGCAACCTTGCCGATTGCCGCCAGCAGCGTATCGCACAGCGCGCGTTGGGCGATGGAGACCGCCGGCGCCGGACAGGCCACGGTGATGCCCTGGCGTACTGCCGCGGGGGTGTTGGGCATCGCCCGCACGATCGCCGCCTCGGCGCCGAGCAGCCGGCGCAGCCCGGCGATATTGCGCCCGGCCATGATCGACAGCATCACCGCCGAGCCGGCATAACGCGCGTAGTGCGGCAGCGCCGCATCGGCACTCTGCGGCTTGACCGCCAGCACCACGGCAGCCGGCGCGAAGCCGTGCGGGATCGCGGCGGCGTCGGCCAGCACGGTCAGATCCGGGCCAGGCGAGGCGGGCAGGGTGGGGTCGATGGCGATGCTCGGCGCCAGCCCGCGCTCGCGCCAGCCGGCCAGCATGGCGCCGCCCATCTTGCCGAAACCGACCAGCAGGATCGGCGGAATCGCGGTCATGCCGGCTACCCTATGCTTCGCCGACGCATTCCAGCATCGCCGCCTGCAACGCCTCGGCCGGCGTCTTGCCGCCCCACAGCACGAACTGGAAGGCCGGGAAGAAGCGCTCGCATTCGGTGATCGCGATGTCCACCATGTCCTCCAGGCTCTCCGCCGAGGCGCCGGGGGCGCCGCGCAGCAGCACGGAATGGCGGAACACCGGCATGCCGTCGTCGGCGTCCATGCCGAAATGGCCGATCCACAGCCGCTCATTGGCCAGCGCCAGCAGCTCATACAGCGCGGCGCGGCGGCGTTCAGGCACTTTCAGGTCGAACGCGCAGGTGAAGTGCATCGCGCTGATCTCGTTCGACCAGCTGAAATACAGCCCGTAATCGCACCACTTGCCGGGCGCCTCGGCGGCCATTTCGGACAGGCTGCGCCGGTCGCACACCCACTCATTGGCGGCGACGATCTGCTCCATCACGTCCAACGGGTTGGCCGCGTGGTCATGGGTGTCAAAGCTCATCATAGCCGTCATCGGAGGTCTCCCGCCTTGAGGAAGGCCGCTACGCGCCGACATCCCGTCGCAGCAACCGGCAGTTCGAGGCGCGGACCCCCGGATATAGGGGTTGGAGGCCCGACTCGACACAACCGGCAGCCTAACGGCCGGTTAATCCGCGCGGCAAGGGGTTATCGGCCCTGCACCGCACAACTTAATACGCCGTCTTAGCTCCATCGCTCAAGTGATTATTCCAGGCCCACCGCCTCCGGGCGATGAATTTTCCGCTTCGAGCGCCGCCAAGCGGGCCTCCAGTGCCTCGATCCGGGCTTGCAAGGCGGCGATCGCGGCCTCGGCGGCGGCCTGGCCGGTGCGCGCGGCGGCGGCCATTTCCAGCGCCGCGTCCATCTCCTCGCGGCGCACCAGGTCCAGCCGGCGGATCGCTTCGTCGATGCGGGCGCGGCCGATCGCGCTGGCCTCCTGCTTCAGCCCTACCAGGGCGGAGACAGCGCCGCCGGCCACGCCGGCGAGGTCGTCCAGCAGCCGGGGGCGGGGCGCCGGCGGGTCGGGCTGGTCGGTCATCACGATCTCCTGTTGACGTGTCGCGAATCGCGCGGCTTCCACGATGGCGCGCAGCCCCGTATACGCTGGCCGGATGATCCTGGTCACTGGCGGCGCCGGCTTTATTGGTTCCAACCTGCATGCAGCCCTGCACCGACGCGGGTTGGAGACGGTGGTGGTCGACCGCCTGCGCGGACTCGACGGCAATGGCAAGTGGCGCAACCTGGCCGCCCACCCGCCGGCGCGGCTGATCGCGCCCGAGGCGCTGGCCGATTTCCTGGCCACCGAGCCGCCGATTGAGCTGGTGTTCCACCTGGGCGCGATCAGCGCCACCACCGCGCTGGACGGCGACCTGACCTGGGCGGTGAACGTGGAACTGCCGCTGCGGCTGTGGCACTGGTGCGCGTTACATGGCGTGCGCTTCGTCTACGCCTCGTCGGCGGCCACCTATGGTGACGGCGCGCTGGGCTTCGACGACGACATGACGGCGCTCGACCAGTTGCGGCCACTCAATCTGTACGGCTGGACCAAGCATGCCTTCGATCTACAAGTTGTTCGCATGCTGGCGGCCGGGCAGCCGCGGCCGCCACAATGGGCCGGGCTGAAATTCTTCAACGTCTACGGCCCCAACGAGTATCACAAGGGCAGCATGATCTCGGTCGTGAAGGTGAAGCACGACGAGGTGGCGCGCGGCCTCGCTCCGCGGCTGTTCCGCTCCGACCGCCCGGACCTGGCCGACGGCGCGCAGATGCGCGACTTCATCTGGGTCGGCGACGTGGTGGACGTGCTGCTCTGGCTGCTCGACACGCCCGGCGTGAACGGGCTGTTCAACCTCGGCACCGGCGTCGCGCGCAGCTATCGCGACCTGGCCCGCGCGGTGTGTGCCGCCGCCGGGGTGGCCGACACGGTGGAATACATCGACATGCCGCAGGCGCTGCGCGGCCAGTATCAGAGCTTCACCCAGGCGGCGATGCACCGGCTGCGCGAAGCCGGCTACGCCGGCCAGTTCACCACGCTCGAGGACGGCATCGCGCGCTATGTGCGCGGCTACCTCGCCGGTTCCCCGCACTACCTGTAGAGGCGCGCCCATGCTCCCGGTGCTGATGTTCCCGCAATTCGACCCGGTGATCGTGCAGTTCGGGCCGATTGCCATACGCTGGTATGCGCTGGCCTATATCGCCAGCCTGCTGATCGGCTGGCGCATGGTGCGTCATCTGGTGCAGCGCAGCCCGGCGGTGGCGACGCCGTTGCAGGTCGACGACTTCCTCACCTGGGCGACCCTCGGCGTCGTGTTCGGCGGGCGGTTCGGCTATGTGCTGTTCTATCAGCCGGAGCGGTTTTTCGTCCATCCATGGGAGATTTTCGCGGTCTGGCACGGCGGCATGTCGTTCCATGGCGGCATGCTCGGGGTGGCGATCGCGGTGGCCTGGTTCTGCCGGCGCAACGCCATCCCGATCCTCGGCTTCGCCGACCGGGTGGCGGTGGTGGCGCCGATCGGGCTCGGGCTGGGCCGGGTGGCCAACTTCATCAACGGCGAATTATGGGGCCGCGCCGCGCCGGACTGGCTGCCCTGGGCGATGATCTTCCCCACCGGCGGCCCGGTGGCGCGCCACCCGAGCCAGATCTACGAGGCGCTGATGGAGGGGCTGATCCTGTTCTGCATCACCTTCTATTGCTCGCGCAGCGACGCGATGCGGGCGCGGTTCGGCATGCTGACCGGCATCTTCCTGTCCGGCTACGCGGTGGCGCGGATCATCGGCGAGCATTTCCGCGAGCCCGACCCGTTCCTCGGCTTCCTGGCGTTCGGCACCACGATGGGCCAGTTGCTGTCGCTGCCGATGCTGGCGGCCGGCATCTGGCTGATCCTGCGGGCGCGCAAGGCAGCGCCGGTCAGCTGATGGAGCGCCTGGACGCCTTCATGGCGCGGGCCAACGCGGATTATTACGCCAGCCGCGACCCGTTCGCCGATTTCATCACCGCGCCGGAGATCAGCCAGGTGTTCGGCGAAATCCTCGGCCTGTGGGCGGCGGTGACCTGGCAGGCGATGGGCGCGCCCGATCCGGTGCTGCTGGCCGAGGCCGGGCCGGGGCGCGGCACGCTGATGGCCGACGCGCTGCGGGCCGCCGAACGGGTGCCGGCATTCCGCGCCGCGCTGCGCCTGCATCTGGTCGAGACCTCGCCCAGGCTGCGCGCGATCCAGGCGGAGCGGCTGCCGCAGCCGGTGTTCCATGACCGGGTGGAGGACCTGCCGGACGGCCCGCTGGTGCTGCTGGCCAACGAGTTCCTCGATGCGCTGCCGATCCGCCAACTGCTGCGCCACGCCGGCGGCCAAAGCGAGCATTTCGTGCAGCACGGCGCGCTGGTCGCGGTGCCGCCGGCCGAGGGCGCTTGCGTGGTGCAGGAAATCTGCGAGCCGGCGCGGGCGCTGGCGACCCATCTCGGCGCCCGGCTGGCTGCCCAGGGCGGCGCCGCGCTGTTTCTCGATTACGGGCCGGCGGCGTCCGCCCCCGGCGACAGCCTGCAAGCGCTGCGCGACGGCAAGCCGGCCGATCCGCTGGCCGATCCGGGGACCGCCGACCTCACCGCGCATGTCGATTTCCAGGCCGTCGCCGAGGCGGCGCGGGCCGGCGGCGGCGGCGTGCAGGGGCCGTTGCCGCAGGGCATATTCCTCAGCCGCCTCGGGCTGTTCCAGCGCAGCGGCGTGCTGGCCCGCACGCTGCCGCCAGCCGCCGGCCAGGCGATGATCGCCGCCGCCCAGCGTCTGGCCGAGCCAGACCGCATGGGCCGCCTGTTCAAGGCGATGGCGGTCTGCGACCCTGCGCTGCCGCCGCTTCCGGGATTTACCGCATGACCGAACCGCCGTTCATCCAAGCCGGGTTGGCCCTGCCGCACGGATTTTTCACCCGCGCCGGCGGCGTGTCCGAGGGGCCGTACGCCAGCCTGAATTGCAGCCTGTCCGGCCAGGACGCCCGCGCGCATGTGCTGGAGAACCGCGCCCGCGCCGCCCGCGCGCTGGGAACGGCACCGGAGGCGCTGGTCGGCCTGACCCAGGTGCATGGCGCCGAGGTTGCCGTGGTGGAGGCTGCCTGGCCGTCCGGCGCCGGCCCGCGCGCCGATGCGATGGTCACCGCCCGCCCTGGGCTGGCGCTCGGCATCGTCACCGCCGACTGCGCCCCGGTGCTGTTTGCCGATGCCACCGCCGGCGTGGTCGGCGCCGCCCATGCCGGCTGGCGCGGCGCGGTCGCCGGTGTGCTGGAGGCGACCCTGGCCGCGATGGTGCGGCTCGGCGCCGATCCGGCGCGGGTCGCGGCAGCGGTCGGCCCCTGCATCGGCCAGCCGAGCTACGAGGTGGCCGCCGACCTGCGTGACGCGGTGCTGGCGCACGACGCCGCCGATGCCCGGTTCTTCGCCGACGGCGCCCGCCCGGCGCATTGGCAGTTCGACCTCGCCGGCTATTGCCTGGCCCGGCTGCGCGCCGCCGGCATCGCCTCGGCGACCGCCACCGGCCAGGACACCTTGGCCGAGGAGGCCCGCTTCTTCAGCCATCGCCGCCGCACCCTGGCCGGCGGCGGCCCGATCGGGCACCAGATCGCCGTGATCGCCGCCGGATGAGCACCTCATGCCCTATATGTTCGTCTTCATCGCGCTGCTGCTGCTCACCACGCTGGTCTCCTGCTTTGCGTAGCACGCTCGCCCTGCTGCTGGTGGCGGTGCTGGCCGGCTGCGGCAGCCTGCCGCGGCCGTTCGCCGGCCACCCCGGCGCCACCGCCCGCCGGCTGTCGCAGCCGCCGCCGGCCCGGCTCGCCGTGGTCTCGCCGACCGGCGCGCTGCTGGGCGACAAGGCCGCCGCCACCATGACCACCGCCGTCGCCCTGGCGCTGGCCGCGCGCGAGGTCCCGGCGCTGGCCGAGCCGGCGCAGAAGGGCGACTGGCGGCTGGTGCTGGCCGCCACCGCGCAGAACGGCCAGGTGGTGCCCGACTACACCGTGCTGAACCCCGAAGGCGTCGCGCAAGGCAGCGTGCACGGCGACCCGGTGACCGCCGCCGCCTGGACCACCGCCGACCCGGTCACCCTGGCGCGGGTTGCCGCCAAGGACGCGGTGCCGATCGCCGCCCTGCTGACCCGCATCGAGGCGGCGCGCCAGCGCTCCGACCCGACCAGCCTGCTGAACCGCCCGATCCGCGTGGTGGTGCTGCCGGTAACCGGCGCGCCCGGCGACGGCAATTCCGCCCTGCTGCGCCAGATGCGCCGCGAACTGGCGAAATACGGGCTGGTGGTGCAAGACACCCGCGACAATGCCGATTTCATCATTGCCGGCACCGTCGCCATCACCCCGAAAGGCGCCAACCAGGGCGTCGAGATCACCTGGAGCGTGCACGACGCGCAGAAGCACGATCTCGGCCGCGTCTCGCAGCTACACGACGTGCCGAAGGGCACGCTGGCCGGCTTCTGGGGCGATGTCGCGGTGGTGGTGGCCGAGCAGGCGGCCGGCGGCGTCAATGACGTGATCCTGAACGGCACCGGCCAGCGCAAGCCGCGCGCCGCCGCTGCCGATGCGCCACAAGCTGCCGCTTCCCCCCCTTGATGGACACGCCGCCGCCCGGTTGCTAGAACCCGCTCGCCGCCCCTTCTCACGCCCCGCGTGCCTGGCAGCGCGTTGCAACCGCCCCGGCCCGGACTGCCAGATCTGGAATGCCGTTCATGAAGATTGTAGCCTGCAACAGCAATCGCCCGCTGGCCGAGGCGGTGGCGGCCAAGCTGAACCTGCCGCTCACCCGCGCCTCGGTCCGCCGCTTCGCCGACATGGAGGTGTTCGTCGAAATCCACGAGAACATCCGCGGCGAGGATGTGTTTGTCGTGCAGTCCACCAGCTACCCGGCCAACGACAACCTGATGGAACTGCTGATCACGCTGGACGCGCTGCGCCGCGCCTCGGCACGGCGGGTCACCGCGGTGATCCCGTATTTCGGCTATGCCCGCCAGGATCGCAAATCCGGCCCGCGCACCCCGATCAGCGCCAAGCTGGTCGCCAACCTGATCACCGAGGCGTTCGCCCAGCGGGTGCTGACCATGGATCTGCACGCCGGCCAGATCCAGGGCTTCTTCGACATCCCGCTCGACAACCTGATCGCCGCCCCGCTGTTCGTGCAGGACATCCGCAGCCGCTTCGCCGGCCGCAACCCGATGATCGTCTCGCCCGATGTCGGCGGCGTGCTGCGGGCGCGCGACATTGCGACGAGGCTCGGCGTCGAACTGGCGATCATCGACAAGCGGCGCGAACGGGCCGGCGTTTCGGAAGTGATGCATGTGATCGGCGAGGTCGAGGGGCGGGACTGCGTGCTGATCGACGATATCGTCGATTCCGGCGGCACGCTGGTGAACGCCGCCACCGCGCTGATCGCCAACGGCGCCAAATCCGCCAGCGTCTACGTCACCCACGGCGTGCTGTCCGGCGGCGCCGTGGCGCGCATCGCCGCCTCGCCGATCGAGATGCTGACCGTCACCGACAGCATCCTGGCCACCGAGGCGGTGCGGCTGGCCGCCAATATCCGCCAGCTGACCATCGCACCGCTGCTGGCCGACGCCATGCTGCGCATCCACAAGGAAGAATCCGTCAGTTCGCTGTTCGATTGAGCATTCACGGTTCGATCGGCGGCGGGCCATCGGCGGTATGACTGAAACGACAGGAGAATGTCATGGCCAAGCTGTTCTACGCTCCGGGAGCCTGCTCGCTCGGCATCCACGTGCTGCTGGAGGAGATCGGCAAGCCGTATGAGACGGTCAAGCTGAGCCTGCGCGACGGCGACCAGCGCAAGCCGGAGTTCGCCTCGGTCAACCCCAAGGGCAAGGTGCCCACCCTGCAGCGGGACGACGGTTCCGTGCTCACCGAGTTCCCCGCCATCGCGGTCTGGCTCGCCCGCACCAATCCGCAGGCCAAGCTGCTGCCGGACGACATCGACACCCAGGTGCGGGCGACCGAGGCGCTGGCCTTCGTCGTGTCGACGATCCACATGCAGGGCTTTTCCCGGCTGTTCGGCCCGGCCAACTTCGCCCCCAGCGAGGCCGATCAGCCGGCGGTGTTGGCGCGCGGCCGCGAGATCGCCGAGAAGGGGCTGGCGCTGATCGACAAGGCGCTGGCCGGCAAAGACTACCTCGCCGGCAGTTTCTCGATCGCCGACGCGGCGCTGTTCTACGTGGAGACCTGGGCCGGCATGAAGGGCGTCACCCTGCCGCCCAACTGCGTCGCCCACCTGGCGCGCATGCGGGCCCGCCCGGCGGTGCAGCGCGCGCTGCAGCAGGAAGGCCTCGCGGCCTGACATGCAGCACCCCTGACATGCAGCATCCTGGTACACTGGCCCGGCAGGCGTTCTGGTTCCTCCGCCACGGCGAAACCGACTGGAACGCCAAGGGCTGGTCGCAGGGCAATATCGACGTGCCGCTGAACGAGACCGGCATCGCCCAGGCGAAGGCCGCCGCGACGCTGATGCGCAATCGCGGCGTGGCGGCCATCGTCGCCTCGCCGCTATCGCGCGCGCGCGATACCGCGCTGGCGGTGGCGGCCGAGCTGGGCCTGCCGGTGGAGATCGACGACGGCTTGCGCGAGGTGGCGTTCGGCAGCCAGGAGGGCAAGCCGATGACCGAATGGTTCGCCGACTGGGTCGCCGGCACCTACACGCCGGACGACGCCGAAAGCTTCGCCTATCTGCGCACCCGCGCGGTGGCGGCGGTCAACCGCGCGCTGACCCGCCCGGCGCCGGTGCTGGTGGTGGCGCACGGCGCCCTGTTCCGCGCCCTGCGCGCTGAGATGGGGCTGGAGCCGAACGTCCGCACCGCCAACGCCCTGCCGTTCTTCTGCGAACCGGGGCAGCCGGCTTGGAACCTGGTGCCGGCGAAGTAGGCAAGCAGTCCCCTTTTTTAAGGCTGTTGTCGCGCTGCGCGTTGGTGGCCGGCGGAGGGAAGCAAGGAAGGTCTTCTTTTTGTGAACAAAAAGAAGCAAAAAAAACCTTGTGACGGCGCTTCGCGCACGGCGGTTGGAGGCTCCGCCCGACCATTGCGGCCGCCAGCGATGCAGACCGCATGAGGGTCAAGCGATTCCCCTGGCTTGCTCCCAGCGCCCCTTTGACACCCGCGACACGGACTCCTAGCCTCACCGCATCCCGAGGCGGTGGAGTGGCAAATGATGTCCGACAAGACCTATCTTCCCGATTTCGCCCCAGCCCCGATCCCGGTGCGCCAGATTCTCCCCTGGGTGCTGTTCGGCCTGGTGCTGCTGCTGGCGTTGTATTTCGTCGGCGCCGAGGAGGGTGCGACGTCGATCTTCCCCGGCACCTGGCTGCATGAATTCGTCCATGACGGCCGCCACCTGCTCGGCTTCCCCTGCCACTGAGCCCGGATTGATCCGATGGTGCGGACGCTGCTGATTCGCGGCATGCTGGTCGGCCTGCTGGCCGGTCTGCTGGTATTCGGCTTCGGCCGGGTGTTCGGCGAGCCGCAGGTCGATCAGGCGATCAGCTTCGAGGCCGCGATGGACGCCGCCCAGGCCAAGGCCGACATCGCCAAGGGCCTGCCGGCGCCGATCGAGGAACCCGAACTGGTCAGCCGCAAGGTGCAGGCCGGCCTCGGCCTGCTCACCGGCACCGTGGTCTACTCCACCGCGTTCGGCGGCCTGTTCGCGCTGGTGTTCGCCTTCGCCTATGGCCGCGTCGGCAGCCTCAGCCCGCGCGCGCTGGCCGCCCTGCTGGCAGCGGCCGGCCTCATCGCGCTCTACCTGGTGCCCAACCTGAAATACCCGGCCAACCCGCCGGCGGTGGGCCAACATGACACCATCGGCATCCGCACCGCGCTCTACTTCCTGATGATGCTGATCTCCATCGCCGCCATGGTCGGCGCGGTCATGCTGCGCCAGCGCCTGCTGCCCCGCCACGGCGGCTGGACCGCCAGCCTGATCGCCGGCGGCGCCTACCTCGCCATCGTGGTCATCGCCGGCGGCTGGGTGCTGCCGCCGGTCAACGAAGTGCCGGCGACCTTCCCGGCCAGCGTGCTGTGGAACTTCCGCATCGCGGCACTCGGCATGCAACTGGTGATGTGGACCACCATCGGGCTGCTGTTCGGCTGGCTCACTGAACGGGCGATGCTGGCCTCGCATTCGTACCGCTTTCAGCCGGCGGGGCTGCGGTAAGCCAAGGCAAGGTCTTCTTTTTGTGAACAAAAAGAAGCAAAAAGACTTTCTATTCCTTGGCGTTGGGGAACCATTCCACATGGGCGTCGCCGGTGCGGCCGGAATAGACGACGCGCTTTCCCACCATCGAGGCCACATAACCGACGCAGCCCGCCGCCATGACCAGGCGGCAGAATTCCGGATAGGCCAGCGTGCCGGCCTGCGCGCCGCGCACCGCCGCGGCGATGCCGTCGGCTGAAAACCCCGACGCCACCACGCCATGATGGCTCGCCACCACCTCCACCGTGCCATCCGCCAGATAGTAGCGCGTGTCGCCAAGCTGGAAATCAACCTGGTAGCGCTCAACCCCGGCTGCCGACAGCCGTATCACCACCTCGCCGAACCCCGTCCGCCCGGCCGCCGACGCTGCCGCACATTCGCGGATAATGGCCCGCGCCTCGCCGTTCTCCATCGCACCCCCCAAACCAGTACGGGCGGGAAGCACCCGCTCCCCGCCCGCATAACCCTTTAGACCAAAAAGTGTTTTTGCTTCTTTTTGTTCACAAAAAGAAGACCTTCCTTCACATATTCGCCTGCGTGACGAACTTGGTGTTGAGGTAGGCTTCGATCGCCTCCAGCCCGCCCTCGGACCCGTAGCCGGAGTCCTTGATGCCGCCGAACGGCACCTCGGGCAGCGCCAGGCCGTGATGGTTGATCGCGATCATGCCCGACTCCACCTTGGCGGCGATCGCGTTGGCGGTCTTCACCGAGCTGGTATAGGCGTACGAGGCCAGCCCGTATGGCAGCCGGTTGGCTTCCTCCACCACGTCGTCGAAGTTCTTGAACGGCACCATCACCGCCAGCGGGCCGAACGGCTCCTCGTTCATCACCCGCATCTCGCGCGTCACGTTCGAGAGTACGGTCGGCTCGAAGAAGTTGCCCTTGTTGCCGATCCGCTTGCCGCCGGTCTTCACCTCGGCGCCCTTCTGCACGGCGTCGGCGATGAAGCCTTCCATCGCGGTGATCCGGCGCGGGTTGGCCATCGGCCCCATCTGGGTGCCGGCCTCCAGGCCGTCGCCCACCTTCACCGCCTCGGCCAGCTTCACGAAGCGGCCGACGAAGTCGTCATACACCCCCTGCTGCACCAGGAAGCGGGTCGGCGACACGCAGACCTGCCCGGCGTTGCGGAACTTGGCGCCGGCCAGCAGCTTGCTCGCCACTTCCAGGTCGGCGTCGTCGAACACGATGGCCGGCGCATGGCCGCCGAGTTCCATGGTCACCCGCTTCATGTGCAGCCCGGCCAGCGCGGCCAGTTGCTTGCCCACCGCGGTGGAGCCGGTGAAGCTCACCTTCTTGATCACCGGATGCGGGATCAGATACTCGGAAATTTCGGCGGGAACGCCGAACACCAGGTTGATCACCCCCGCCGGCACCCCGGCGTCGGCATAGCAGCGCACCAGTTCGGCGCAGGAGGCCGGGGTCTCTTCCGGGCCTTTCAGGATCACCGAGCAGCCGGCCGCCAGCGCCGCGGAAATCTTGCGCACCGCCTGGTTGATCGGGAAGTTCCACGGCGTGAACGCCGCGACCGGGCCGACCGGCTCCTTGATCACCAGTTGCCGCACGCCCGGCGCGCGACCGGGAATGATGCGGCCGTAGCCGCGCCGCCCCTCCTCCGCGTACCAGTCGATGATGT
>DATJEA010000085.1:0-2905 GCA_035497095.1 Acetobacteraceae bacterium
AGCGGGCTGGCGGAGCAAGCGGGCGGCAGGAGCAAGGATGACGGCGATGTTTGGTTTTCTGCGGCGCGGCCGTCATGAGCGGGCCGCGCATGAGCTGTATTGCCGGCTGGTGGCCGCCGCCCGCGCGCCCTATTTCTACACCACGCTGGCGGTGCCGGACACGCTGGACGGGCGGTTCGATCTGGTCGGGCTGTATGCCTTTCTGGTGATCCGCCGGTTGCAGGCGGCGCCCGCGCCCGGCCCGGCGCTGGCGCAGGCGGTGTTTGATGCCATGTTCAACGATATGGACTTGAATCTGCGGGAAATGGGCGTGAGCGACCTGTCGGTGGGCAAGCGGGTGAAGCAGATGTGGGAGGCATTCCACGGCCGCGCGGCGGCCTATCAGGGTGCGCTGGCTGCCGCCGATGCCGCGCTGCTGGCCGAGGTGCTCGCCCGCAACGTCTGGCGCGGCGCCGCCCAACCCGACGCCGCGGCGCGGCTGGCGCGGCTGGTGCTGGCCGAGGACAGCCATCTGGCCGGCCAGGACCCGCTGGCGCTGGGGCGCGGCGAGGTGGCGTTCCTGCCGCCGGACTCGGTTCCATGAGCGCCCCGATCGCCGTGGAGCTGCACCGCCCGTTCGCGGTGGAGCGGGTTGGCGGCGCCGGGCGGGAGCAGGTGGTGGAGGCCAGTGCGGCCGAATGCGCGGCCCTGGCCAAACGGCTGAACATCCCCGCCGTGCTGTCGCTGCGCTGCACCTTCCGGCTCACCCTGGAATCAGGCGGGGTGGTGCTTGCGGAAGGCGCGCTGGAGGCCAGGCTGGTGCGCGACTGCGTGGTGTCGCTGGAGCCGTTCGAGACGGCGGTGGCGGAGCGATTCCGCCTGCGCTTCGTTCCGGCCGAGCTGCTGGCCGAAGCGGACGAGGATGCGCTGCTGGACCCCGACGCCGACGATGAGATTCCGTATGACGGCGCGGCGATCGACCTCGGCGAGGCCGCCGCCGAACAACTGGCATTGGCGATGGACCCCTATCCCCGCCGGCCCGGCGCCGCACTGCCGGACGAGGCGTCCGAGGCGGCCGAGTCGCCATTCGCCGCGCTGAGCCGGTTGCGGCGGGAGGAGCATTGATCCCGGCGCCGGGCCGCACCGCGGCCTGGCCGATGGGTGGCATGAGCGTGCCGCCGCTTGCGGGTTGCCGGGCGCTCTGCTAGACGGCGCGCCTTGCTTGACGCGTAATTTGGAGCCTGCCCGCCCGACCTCAGGCGCTGCCTGATGGTGCGCGGCGGGCACGCAGAACGGAGAGGGGCATCGTCCCATGGCTGTACCGAAGAGAAAGACCTCGCCCTCCCGTGCCGGCATGCGGCGCAGCCATCAGGCGCTGACCGCGCCGGCGCATGCGGAGTGCGGCAATTGCGGCGAGTTGAAGCGCCCGCATCATGTCTGCAGCCATTGCGGCCATTACGACGGCCGTGAGGTGATCGGCGCCGGCAAGGCCCTGAAGGGCGCGGTACGCGCCTGAATCCGGGCGCGCCGGGCCTCGCCATCCGGCCGCATCGCCTGCGCGTGGCCGGCGCGGCCGGATCATGCGGGCTTGCGGCGCGGCGATGCCTGGCGCATGCAACATAGCGTGTCTCCAGCGCGCAGGGAGCGGTCCGCCGGCATGTGGCCTTGACTGAGCAATTCACCTTGGCGATCGACGCGATGGGCGGTGACGGCGCGCCCGACATGGTGGTCGAGGGCATGGAAATCGCCGCCGAGCGCCACCCGGGGGCACGCTTCCTGCTGGTCGGCGACGAGACCCGGTTGCAGGCGCTGCTGGCGCGCTACCAGCGTGCGGCGGCGATCTGCACCATCCGCCACAGCACCGAGGTGATCGCCGGCGACCTGAAGCCGACCAAGGCGTTGCGGATGCGCGGCGCCTCGATGCGGGTGGCGGTCGACGCGGTGGCGGCCGGCGAGGCGGCCGGCGTGGTCTCGGCCGGCAATACCGGCGCGCTGCTGGCGCTGGCCCAGATCATCATCAAGACGCTGCCCGGCATCGACCGTCCGGCGATGGCGGCGATCGGGCCATCGGCGCGCGGCGACGTGGTGATGCTCGATCTCGGCGCCAATATCCTGTGCGACACCCGCAACCTGGTGGAGTTCGCGGTGATGGGCGACGTGTTCGCCCGCACCGTGCTGGGGCTGCCGTCGCCGTCTATCGGGCTGCTGAATGTCGGCTCCGAGGAATTAAAGGGCGACGAGCGCATCCGCCAGGCCGCGGAAATGCTGAAAGTCAGCCATCTTGGCCCGCAATATCACGGCTTCGTCGAGGGTCATGACATCACCGCCGGCACCACCGACGTGATCGTCACCGACGGTTTCACCGGCAATGTGGCGCTGAAAACCGGTGAGGGCGCGCTGAAGCTGATGGGGCAGATGCTCCGCCGCGTGTTCACCTCGTCGATCGCCGCGCGCATCGGCTACCTGCTGGTGCGGCCGGGCCTGGAGCGGCTGCGCGAATGGCTGGACCCGCGCCGCTACAATGGCGCGGTGATGCTGGGGCTGGGCGGCGTGGTGGTGAAGTCGCATGGCGGCACCGATGCGCAGGGCTTCGCCCACGCCGTGGACGTGGCGATGGACATGGTGGTGCATCGCTTCAATGACGGCATCCGCGACAGTCTGGCGCGCATTGTCGCGGTGCATCCTGGAATGGGGCCGAAGCAGAATGGATCAACCGATAGCGCGGCCGGCTCCGGCACGCCTCCCGTCGCCGCGGCCTGACGCTGCCGTGGCAACCCAGCTGCGCGCGGCGCTGGCCGGAATCGGCGCCTATCTGCCGGTCAATATCGTCAGCAATGATGATCTGTCGCGCACCGTCGACACCTCCGACGAATGGATCCGCACCCGCACCGGCATCGGCCAGCGCCATATCGCCGGGCCCGGGGAG
>DATJEA010000086.1:0-1765 GCA_035497095.1 Acetobacteraceae bacterium
TGTACGGCAAGACCATTCCGCCGCAGGACGGCGCGCCGATCCGTCTCACGCTGCCGTGGAAATACGGCTTCAAATCGGCCAAATCGATCGTGAAGATCACCTTCACCGACAAGCAGCCAGCAACATTCTGGGAATCTCTGCAATCCAGCGAGTATGGTTTCTGGGCCAACGTGAATCCGGCGGTGCCGCACCCGCGCTGGAGTCAGGCGCGGGAGCGCTTGATCGGCACCGATCAGATGGTGCCGACGCAGATCTGGAACGGCTATGGGGAGTATGTGGCGTCGATGTACGACACGCTGAAAAACGAGCGGCTCTTCGCTTGATCGCACGGCGGCATGGGGTCTGGCGCGCTTGGGCGGTGCGGGCGCTTGCGGTGCTGGCGGCTGTCTGCCTGGTGGTTGCCTTCGCGCTGCTGCTGATGCTGCCGTTGATGCTGCCGCTGGCCGAGTGCATCGACCGGTTCGACCACGGCAAGCTGCTGGCGTTGCAGAGTCTGGTGCGCGACCATGTCTCGGAATGGGCCTGGCAGGCGCTCACCCTGCCGCTGCTGGCCCGCCCCGGCTGGCTGCTGCCGCTGTCGCTCGGCATCGTGCTCGGCGGCGCGGCGGTCACCATCTCCTGGCCCCCCGCCACCAAACCCCACCGCCGCCGAGGTTAACGGCTTCGGAGTAAAAAGTTTTTTGCTTCTTTTTGTTCACAAAAAGAAGACCTTACTTGCTCTCCTTGATAATCCCCCGCAGCACCGGCGCGATATCCGGATCAAAGCTGAGCCGCCAATACCCCACCGCGCAGCCGATAAACGGCGGCAATTGCGGATAGCGCTCGTGAATATACGCCACCGCCAGTTTCCCCTGCGAGCCGGCCACTGCATCGTGCAGGAACTCCAGCAGCCCCTGCGGTGCCGCCTGCCCAGGCCGCCTGGCCTGAAGTGCCGCGACGGCGGCGAATTTATGCTCGAACGCGGCGCACACCGTGTCGGTCTGTTCGGCATAGCGCGGGTAGATGATGGCGCCGGCGAGCACCGCCACCAGCAGCAGCAGGATCAGCTTCATCGCCCCCGGCTAGCAGCCCAGCCGCCGCCGCGCAACGCCGATCACCCGGCGCGCGTCGTCGGACAGCCTGTGGCTATCCAACTGGTCGAGCGGCGCCCAGATCGCCTCGGCGGCGTCGTCGCCGGCCTGCAATTCGCCGGCTTCCCAAAGGGCGGTGAAATCGATGATGGTGTAGTGATAGCGTACCCGGCCATCCGGATCGGACTGGATGATGTCGACGGTGCCGGCCAGGTGCAGCGGCCCGACCCGCAGCCCGGTTTCCTCGGCCAGTTCCCGCCGCGCCGCCGCCTCGGCGGTCTCGCCGAGTTCCTGGGCGCCGCCCGGTAGCGTCCAGCTTCCGAGGTTCGGCGGCTTGCCGCGGCGCACCAGCAGCACCGCCGGGGGCTCGGCGCGCAGCACGACGATGCCGATGCCGACGATCGGCCGCGCCGGGTATTCCCGGTTCATGCTGATGCGATCACGGCTTCGGCTTCTTGTCCGGCTCGTCGGCCTTGATGGCGTCGATGGTCGGCAGCATCGCCGCCTCCTTCCATGCGCCGACCTGGTAGGTCCAGCCGGCGCTCTGCTTGTTCAGCGCCTCGGCCGCGGCCTTGGCGGCGCCCTCGCCGGTGGCGGCGAGCCGGACCCAGATGTCCTTGCCGGCCTTGTAGACCGTCACCTCCACCGTCATGCCGTCCTTGGTGACGATCTTCGCGGTGCCGATCGGCGCCCCC
>DATJEA010000087.1:0-16545 GCA_035497095.1 Acetobacteraceae bacterium
GCTGAGCTGGAGCAGGCCAATCTCGGCACCACCCGCCAGGTGATGACCGCGCTCCGCGCGCTGGGCGCCGCGCCGCTGCTGGTATGCTGCGGCAGCGCCGCGGAATACGGTGCTGCGATCAGCGACGGCACGCCGGTGGACGAGACCGCGCTCTGCGTGCCCGCCAGCCTGTATGGCGCGATGAAGCTGGCGCAGACCAAGGCGGCGCTTGAATTCTCCGGCGCCACCGGGGTGCCGGTGCTGGTGGCGCGCATCTTCAACGCCATCGGCCCCGGCATGCCGGCGCATCTGGCGCTGGGCGATTTCGTGCAGCAACTGGTCCGCCTGCCGCCGGCCGGCATGCTGTTGGTCGGCAATCTCGGCGTCTCTCGCGACTTCGCCGATGTCGCCGATATCGCCGGCGCGCTGGCCAGCCTGGCGCAGAATCCCGAGGCCCGCGGCGTCGTCAACATCTGCAGCGGCCGACCCACCCGGCTCCAAACCCTGGTCGACCGCCTGATCGCGCATTCCGGCCGCAGCGTGTCGATCCAGCCGGTGGCCGAGCGCATGCGGCCCGGCGAGCTCGGCGTCATCGTCGGCAGCACCGCGCGGCTCGGCGCGCTCGGCGCCACGCTGCCGCCGCCGGCGTTCGACAGCATCATGGCGCGCATCTGGCGGCACGCCCAGGCCACGCAGCCCACCCAGACCATGCAGCGCGCCCAGCCGATGGCGCCGCCGCCATGACGCCGGCCGCCATCATCCAGGCGCCGGAGCCGGGCGAGCGCTCGCTGATCGAGCTGCTGTCGCTCACCGATGCGGGAAAATTCGTGCTCGAATCGCTGCTGCTGCTCGGCATCATCCAGTTCGTGCTGACCCGCTATGGCGGCGTCCCGACCGGCGCCGGCATGCCGCATCCGTTCTGGATTCCGGTGCTGCTGATGTCGGCGCAATACGGCATCATGGGCGGGCTGTTCGCCACCCTGGCGGCGAGCGCCACGATGTTCCTGGGCGGCCTGCCGCCGCAATCGGCGACCGAGGATTTCTACGCCTACGCCGCCGTGGTCGCCGCCCAGCCCTGCGCCTGGTTCGCCTCCGCGCTGATCCTCGGCGGCCTGCGCACGCTGCATATGCACCAGCATGGCGAACTCGCCGGCCGGCTGGACCGCGCCACCCGCATCGGCAGCGCCATCGCCGACCGGCTGGAGCAGACCATCGCCGAGAACGGGCGGCTGGAGCGGCGCATCGCCACCGATCTGTGCACCCTGACCGCGGTGCTGCGCGCGCTCGCCGAGCTCGACGGTGGCGACCGCCAGACGCTGGCGCGCGGTTTCGCGGCGGTGATCGCCAGCGCCACCGGGGCGACCAGCTTCGCGCTCTACCTCAACGATCCGCCCGGAGCGCCGACGCATATCGCGATCGAGGACGGCATCCAGCTCGCCCAGCCGGCCGGGCAGGCGCCGCCGGCCTGGCCGCTCGGCGACCCCTGCCGCCAGGCCCGGCCCGGCGAGGCCGCGCGGCTGCCGCTCCGGGCGGCGATCCGCGGCGCCGGCGCCGAGCCGCTCGGCATCGTGATCTGCACCCGGCTGAACCCGGCGCAGGACATTGCCGCGGCCGGCGCCCGGCTGGCGGAAATCTGCGCCGTGCTCGCCGCCCTGCTGGCGATCGGCCGGCCCTCCGCGCCGCAGTGCGCGCCGGCATGACCGCGATGCGCACCGGATTCGCCGCCTGGCTCTGGTTCGGCCTGCCGCTGCTGGCGGTCCAGTCGCTGCTGCTGTTCGGCTTCGTCGCCGACGATCTGCCGGTTTCCGGCTACCTGCTGCGCCATCTCGGCCTGTGCCTGGCGGCGATGGTGGTCGCGGTCGGCTGGGCCGCGCTGGCCGCGCCCGGCGAACGCCAGAGCCGGCTCGCGGTGGCGCTGCAACTGGTGCTGTGGATGCTGCTGGCCGGGCCGTTCGGCACCGCGGCGGCGTTGATCCTGCTCGCGCCGGTGCCGGCCTCGGCGGTGCTGCGGCCGGCCGACGACGACGCCCCGGCGACACCCTTCGACCGCCTCGAACACCTGCACGGCGCCATGCTCGACGCGCGGCTGCGGCTGCCCGATGCCCACCTGGTGCGTCCGCTGCGCGATATCATCGCCACCGGCAGCCAGAGCGAAAAGATCGACGCGCTGAACGTCATCTCCCGCCGCTTCAGCGCCGCCGCCGCGCCGCTGCTGAAGCACGCGCTGGCCGACGGCGACGGCGCGGTGCGGGTGCTGGCCGCCACCATCATCGCCCAGCAGCACGACGCCCACACCAGCCGCATCGGCGCGCTGCAGGCGCGGGTGGCGGCCGCGCCGCAGGCACCGGACGCCCGCGCCGAACTGGCCCGGGCGCATCTGGCCTACGCCGATAGCGGCCTGCTGGATGCCGCCAGGGCCGATGCCGAGCGCCGCCGCGCCGCACAACTCGGCGACGCGCCGGCGGTGCCGCAGGGCGCCGAGCCGTGAGTGCCCAGGCCGATATCTGTCTGATCGTCGAAGGCGGCTACCCCTACGTGCTCGGCGGCGTGGCGTCGTGGATGGACGCCTATATGCGCGCCTCGCCGGAACTGCGCTTCCACGTCATCAGCATCGGCACCGCGGCGCAGCCGCGGGTCAACAGATACCCGATCGCCGCCAACGTCGTCGGCATCACCGATGTCATCCTCGACCGCTGCCCCACCGGCCGCTCGCCCAGCCTGCGATCGCGTGGCCTGCGATCGCGCGGCAGCATCGCCCCGGCGGTGCGGCTGATGCAGCAGATCCTGGCCGGTGTCCCAGGCCCGAGCTTCGCCGCGCTGATCGAACTGGTGCAGCAGACCGGCTTCGGCCAGGCGGCGCTGCTCGATTCCAAGCCGGCCTGGACCGCGATGGAGGCGGTCTACCGCCAGATGCTGCCGAACGGGCCGCTGCTCGATTTCTTCTGGTCGTGGCGGTTTCTCGCCCGCGGGCTGCTGTCGCTGATTACCACGCCGTTGCCGCCGGCGCGCATCTTTCATGCCGTCTCCACCGGCTATGCCGGGCTGTTCGGCGCCTATGCCCAGCACGTCACCGGCCGGCCCTACGTGGTCACCGAGCATGGCATCTACACCAATGAGCGGCGGATCGAGCTGGCGGTGGCGCGCTGGATCCACGATTCCGGTGCCAGCGGCTTCGGCGTCGGCGCCCGTCCGCCCGAGCTGCGCGACATCTGGCTCGCCGCCTTCACCAGCATCTCGCGCATCGCCTATGAACATGCCGACGCCATCACCACCCAGTACCGCGCCAACCAGCACTACCAGTGCCTGGACGGCGCGCCGCCGGACAAGCTGCGCATCATCCCGAACGGCATCGACGTCGACGCCTATGACGGCGTCCGCCGCGATCCCGCGCCGCATCCGCCGACGGTGCTGATGATCGGCCGCATCGTGCCGATCAAGGACATCCGCACCTTCATCATGGCGGTCGCGCAGCTGCGCGAGCTGGTGCCCGAGATCATCGCCATCCTGATCGGCCCGGAGGACGAGGACCCGGCCTATGCCGCCGATTGCCGGGCGCTGGTCGAGCAGCTCGGCATCGCCGCCTCGGTGCGCTTCCTCGGCCGGGTGCCGGACGTGAAGCCCTATCTCGGCGCCGCCGACGTGCTGGCCTTGACCAGCATCAGCGAGGCGCAGCCGATCGCTCTGCTGGAGGCCGCCGCCACCGGGCTGCCGGCGGTCACCACCGATGTCGGCTCGTGCCGCGAAATCATCGAGGGCTTCGCCGACGATCCGATAATCGGCCGCGGCGGTTTCGTCGTCGAGCCCTGCAACCCGAAAGCGGTCGCCGAAGCGCTGGCGGCGATCCTGCGCGATGACGCGCTGCGCGCCGAGATGGGCCAGGTGATGCGGCGACGCATTCCGAGCCTCTATCACAAGAACCGCGTCAAGGGGCTGTACGACGCGCTCTATACCGAGGTCGCCGCCAGCGTGAACCAAGCCCAGGCCAAGCCGGCCTATCGCGCACCGGCCGCAACCGGTCAGGCCGACGCGCCACGCGACCGCGTCGCCCCGCTGCATGGCCCGATCCGCGAAGGTGCGCTCGCCATGACCGGCGACGGCGGCTGAGGCGGGCGATGTCGGCACTCAACACCACCATCGAGCGGATGACGCGCCGGCGCTCGCTGAGCACCGTGGTGGTCGCCTACGGCTACGCCGCGCTGCTGGTGGCGGGGCCGTGGATTTTCACCATCCTCGGCATCGCCGGGCTGAGCGCCACGCGCTGCGACGGCGCCTGCGACCAACTGGCGGTGTTTCGCTCGGTGGTCATCCACAACGCGCTGTTCGCGCTGGTGGTCACCAGTCCGTTGGCGTTCTTCTTCGGCCGCTATGTCGCCGACCAGGTGCACGGCGGCCAGCACGACCGGCTGATGTTCGCGCTGCTGCTGTCGCTCACGCTGTTCGCGCTGATCGTCGCGGCAACCGTGGTGCCGTTCTACCTGCTGGTGGTCAGCCTGCCCGGCCCGGCCCGGCTGGCGGCGATCCAGTGCGCGTTCCTGATCGGCACCTCATGGCTGCTGATCCCGTTCCTCGCCGCCGCCGGTGCGCACCGCGCGGTAATGCTCGGCTTCGGGCTCAACGCCGCCGCGATGCTGCTGTTCGGGCATGTGCTGGCCGACCCGTCGGCGACCACGCTGCTGCTGGCGTTCAACACCGGCTTCGCGCTCACCGACGGCGTGCTGATCGCCGCGGTGGCGCGCGCCTTCGGCACCAGGGCACAGCCGGACTGGAAGCAGATGCGGCGGCAACTGCATCATTGGGAACTGCCGCTGGCCGGCTTCGCCTATGCGGTCGGCATCTGGGCCGACAAGCTGGTAATGTGGTACGGCGCCTCCTCCGGCGGGCTGCTGGTGGCCGGCGTGCTGCGCACCTCGCCAAGCTACGACACCGCGATGTTCTGGGCACAGATGGCGTCGATCCCGGTGATCGCGGTGGCCTTCGTGCATGTCGAAACCCGGCTGTCCCGCCTGTTCGTCCGCTTCTACGGCCGGCTCGGCCAGTCCGCCAGCCTGCGCGAGCTGATCGAGGTGCGGCAGGACCTGCGCGGCTGCGTGATTTCCAGCGTGGCGATGCTGTTCACCGCGCTGGCGATCGTCGCCAGCATGACCATCCTGGTCTCGTTCGTGTTCATGGCCGAACTCGGCCTGCGTCCCAGCTATATGAGCATCCTGCGCGTCGCTCTGTGGGCGATGGTATTCCACACCAGCAGCATGTTCTGCTTCGTCTTCCTGCTGTATTTCGACCTGCGCCGGCAGGCGCTGCTGATCACCGCCACCTACGCGGTGCTGAATCCGGCGCTGACATGGCTGATCCTGCCGCTCGGCCAGGTCTATTACGGCTACGGCAGCATGATCGCCGCGGCGATCACCTTCGTGCTGGGCTTCAGCGTGCTGGTCCGCGAACTGCCCTGGCTGCACTACCACGCATTTGTCACCAACAACACGTCACTCTAGGAGGCCATCATGCTGTCTGGGAAAAAAGTCCTTGTCACCGGTGCCGGCGGATTCATCGGCAGCCATCTGGTGGAGGCGCTGGTCGCGGCCGGCGCCACCACCACCGCGCTGGTCCGCTACAACTCCAACTCGCTGATCGGCAATCTGGAGTTTCTCGACCGCCAGACCCGCGCCGAAGTCGCCATCGCGGCGGGCAACATCGAAGACGCCGATTTCGTCTACCGCATCGCCAAGGGGCACGACATCGTGCTGCATCTGGCGGCGCTGATCGCCATCCCGTATTCCTACGAGGCACCGCGCAGCTATGTGCGCGCCAATATCGAGGGCACGCTGAACGTGCTGGAGGCGGCGCGGCGCTACGACATCGCCCGCGTCGTGCATACCAGCACCTCGGAGGTCTACGGCACCGCGCTGCGTGCGCCGATCGACGAGACCCACCCGCTGCAAGGCCAGTCGCCCTATTCCGCCTCCAAGATCGCCGCCGACAAGCTGGCCGAGAGCTATTACCGCTCGTTCGGCACGCCGGTCACCACGCTGCGGCCGTTCAACACCTTCGGCCCCCGGCAGAGCGCGCGCGCCTTCATCCCGACGATCATTTCCCAGGCCCTGGCCGGCGGCCCGATCCGCCTCGGCGCGCTGACCCCGCAGCGCGACATGACCTTCGTCGCCGACACCGTCGCCGGCTTCCTGGCCGCCGCCGACGTACCCGGCATCGAGGGCGAGACGATCAATCTCGGCACCGGCGAAACCCACACCGTCGGCTGGTTCGCCGAACGCCTGCTGGCGCTGATCGGCGCCGACATGCCGATCGTGCAGGAGCCGCAGCGGCTGCGGCCGGAAGGCAGCGAGGTGCTGAAGCTGGTCTCCGACAACAGCCTGGCCCGGCTGCGCCTCGGCTGGGCGCCACGGGTCAGCCTCGATGACGGCCTGCGCCGCAGCATCGCCTTCTTCCGCAACCACCGCATGGCGCATGCCGAGGCCGCCTATGTGCGCTAGGCGGGCGCAATGAAGGGCCCGGCCCGCAGCTTCGTCCTGCTGGTGCTGGCGATTCTGATCGTCGCCGGCTACCTGCTGGCGCCACGGCGCAACGAGACCTTCGCCATCATGCGCGATCAGCGCCAGCAGTTGGCGATCATCGCGCTGTTGGAGCCCCGGCTGGCCACGAGCGAGGACGACCCGTACCTGCTGGCCACCCTGGCGCGTTCCTACGCCGAGGTCGGCGAGCAATGGCGCGCCGCCGAACTGCTGGAACGCTACGTCGCGCTGCGCCCCAAGGACGCCGAGGCCTATGGCCAGCTCGCCGATCTGTATCAGGTGATCGGCGACCCCGAGCGCCGGCTGGCGCGGCTGCAAAAGTCGGTGGCGCTCAGGCCGCAGCTTTCCCGCGCGCTGGAACTGGCCGGCCTTTACCGCGATGCCGGCCGGTTCGCCGACGAGCGGGCGGTGCTCGCCAGCCATGAAGCCGACCTCTCCCTCGACAGCGGCCTGCTGCTGCGGTTGGCGCAATTGCGCGCCGCCGATGGCGATCTGCCGGGTGCCATCCGCACCCTGATGCGGCCGGAGGTGCTGACCGCGTCGGCATCGGCGATCCGCCCGCCGGCCGAGCGATTCTATCTGGCCGAGCTGCTGCTGACCGCCGGGCGCGACGCGGAGGCGCTGCGCTGGGGCCGGCGCTGGATCGCGCAATGGCGGGAGCCGTGGCGCGCCTCCCAGTTGCTGCGCCGGTTCGTCGCATACGCGCCGGTGGCGACCGCGGCGCAACTGGCCGACGCGGTGGCGCTGGCGCATCCCGAGATTCGCTTCTACCTCGCCGGTGAACTGAGCAAGGCCGGCGCCCACGCCGTCGCCCGCCGGCTGCTGGCGGGCTGGAGCGCCGCCAATCCGGCGCCGCAGCCGAACCAGATCGCCGGCTTCGTCGCCGCCTGCCACGACCACGATGCGCCGGGTATCGTCTGGAGTGCCTTCGCCAGCGCCCTGGCGCGCCCCGCCCCCGATGCGGTGATCGGCAGCTTCGCCGATGCCATCATCGCGCAATTCGGCATCGGTGCGATCGCGCCATTCTGGCCGTCGCTGCCGCAAGCGGTGGTCGCCC
Organism: Acetobacteraceae bacterium; assembly: GCA_035497095.1. Taxonomy (GTDB): domain Bacteria; phylum Pseudomonadota; class Alphaproteobacteria; order Acetobacterales; family Acetobacteraceae; genus 70-18. Next base: position 7,561 of record DATJEA010000087.1, read on the forward strand.
GCCGGCCGCTGCTCGCCGTCCGGCTGGCGCTGGATGCGAACGACACCGCCTTGGCGCGCCGGCTGCTGGCGGCGGTGGCGCCGGCGGTCCTGCCGGCGGCCGAGCGGCGGCAATGGTCCGCGCTGCTGGCCGCCGCGGCCTCCCCCGGCGAACGCTTCGCCATTCTGAGACGGCTCAGCGAGACCGGCGCCCTGCCCGCCGAGTTGAACAGCGAATACGCCAGCCTGGCGCTGCAACTGGGGCAGGAGCAGGCCTATCGCACCGCCTTGGCGCCGGCGCGCTATGCCACCGATGGAGGGCCATGACATGCCCGCCCGGCCCAACGCACCGCTGACAGCGCGCTGGCGGCCGCTGCGGCGCACCGTGCTGCAGGCGCTGGCGCTGCTGTTCGGCGCCGCCGCCACCGATCCGGGCACCTGGCTGCGTGCCAGACCGGCAGCCGCGCCGGCGTTCCGCTGGATCGCCTTCTACGGCGAGACCGCCGATGAGCAGGTGCTGGCCGACTACGATCTGGTGGTGCTGGACCGGATGTTCCGGGGCGACAAGGCGGTGATCGCCGAACGCGGGGCGCGGCTGTTCGGCTATCTCAGCCTGGGCGAAATCAATACCGCCGACAGCTTCTTCCCGCGGCTCGACCCGCAGGCGCTGCTGGAGGCCAACCCGGCCTGGCCGGCCACCCGCCGGATCGATATCCGCCACCCGGCCTGGCCGGCGCTGGTGCTCGGCGGCATCATCCCGGAGATTGTCGCGGGGGGCTTCACCGGGCTGCTGCTGGACACGCTCGACACGCCCACCCATCTGGAGCGGCAGGACCCGGTCGGCAAGCGCGGCATGCGGCAGGCGGCGGTGGACCTGGTGCGCGCCATCCGCCGGCACTACCCCGGCCTGACGCTGATCATGAATCGCGGCTACGATCTGCTGCCCACGCTCGCGCCCAGCCTCGACGCGCTGATGGCCGAAAGCCTGATCACCACCGCCGATGCCGAGGGCTGTAAATGGAACTCCGACGCCGAGATCGCCCAGCATATGGCGCTGATCGCCCGCGCCGCGCATCGGCGCCCGCCGCTGCCGGTGCTCAGCCTGGATTACTGGCAGCCCGAGGACCGCTCCGGCATCCGCCAGATCTACCGCCGCGAGCGCGAACTCGGCCACCTCCCCTATGTCGCCACCCGCCTGCTCGAAACCATCGTAACGGAACCGGCTGAGTCGTAACTGCGCGCGCCAAAGCGTGATGACCGCCACACGCAGGCCCGAGTCGGACAACAATATAATGTCCTCGAAAGACTGCGCCTTCGCTCCGGGCGCATATGCGGACGGCCATACGTCGGTGCACATGACCGGGCGAGCTGTCGCGGCACAGTGGCACGACCAACAACCTCGTCGCCTCGGTTGCGTCCTGCGCCTGCTGCGGCAACGCCACGCCGTGCCGGGCGAACACGCGGGTGGCGATATCCGCCCCGCTGCTGCGGGTGACGAACACATGCCCCTGCGCGTCCTGCCAGACCAGCACACGCATCGGCAGGTCGAGCGCCAGCGTGGGATGCGCCCGCATCACCGGCGTCCCGGCGCGCGGGCTGCCGAACAGGATCACCGTGCGCCGGTCGAGCGCCATGCCGGCGGCCTTCGCCGCGGCGGCATGGTGCGGCTCGCCGAACACCACCCAGCCTTGCTTGCGCACCGCCGCCTCGAAGCGCTGAATGGTGGCGTCGGTGGAATGCGCGCTCGGCCGGGTGATCAGGCCGTCGCCTGCCGCGCGCGCCGGTTGTGCCGCCAGGACCAGCAGCCCCAGCCCGGTGGCGATGATATGACCGAGCGGGCGCATCAATCCCGCTCCGCCGCAGGCGTGTCGGCGGCGGTTGGCGACATGGCCTGCTAGAGCGTACTGGTACTTGAAGTCATCTGTCATACCCTCCGAAAAGATCCGTTTCAGAGGAGTCTTCGCGCCAGCCGCGCCCAGGGTTACTCCGGCAGCCGAACAAAAGCGCGGATGTGCGGCTCAAAGGGCATTTTATCGCGTGGTGCCGGCGTATATCCGGCAATGGCAGCCGTGCCTCGGGCATCACGTCGGCGCGCGGAGTGCGCGTTTCAAGGCGAGCAGCGGCCCGCCCCGGTCACGGCAACCAGCGCTGGATCAGCCCGACGATCCGGCGCGTGCGGGCGCTGAACAGCGAGGGGGTGTAGAAGCCGCCGGCCGCGCGCTTGGAGATTTCCGCGATGGTCGGGTAGGGCAGGATTACCGCCGCGATGGCGCCGATCTTCAGCCGCTGCTGGATCGCCAGCCCCCACAGCCCGATCATCTCGCCGGCATGCGGTGCCGCGATGGTGGCGCCCAGGATGCGTCCGCGCTTGCCGAGCACCAGCTTGATCAACCCCGCGGTGTGCCGCTCCGCCTGCGCCCGGTCGTTGCCGTCCAGCGGCTGCATCAGCACCCGCACCTGGTGCCCGGCCGCGCGCGCCGCTGCCTCGGTCAGGCCGGCATGGGCCAGTTCCGGGTCGGTATAGGTCACCCAGGGCAATGCCGCGTAGCTCACCCGCGCCGGCAATCCGAACAGCGCGCGCCGCAGCACGATGCCGGCGTGGTAGCCGGCGATATGGGTGAATTGCGGCCCGCCGGCCACGTCGCCGATGGCGAACACCCGGCGGTTCGAACTGCGCAGCCCGGCATCCACGGCGATGCCCTGCGGCGTCGCCACCACCCCCGCCTCAGCGAGCCCAAGCCCGTCCAGGCTCGGGCGCCGCCCGATCGCCACCAGCAGATGCGAGCCGACCAGCGCATCGCCGGCGCCATCCAGCAGCACCCGCACCCCCGCTTCGTCCGGCGCCACCGCGGCCGCGTCGGTATGCTCGCGCAGCTCCACGCCGTCGGCCAGCAGCGCCGCGCGCAGCACCGCGACCGCTTCCGGCTCGTCCTTGGGCAGGATCCGCGAGCGCACCAGCACCGTCACCCTGGCGCCCAGCCGCCGGAACGCCTGCGCCATCTCGATGCCGATCGGCCCGCCGCCGAGCACGATCAGGTGGCGCGGCAATTCGGTGAGGTCGAAGATGTTCTCGTTGGTCAGGAACGGCACCTGGTCCAACCCATCCAGCGCCGGCACCGCCGGGCCGGAGCCGGTGGCCACCACGAAGCGCCTGGCGCGGATGCGCTGCGCGCCCACCACCACCTCTCGCGGCGAGATAAAGCGCGCCGAGCCCGGCAGCACGGTCACGCCCAGGCCCTCGAACCGCGCCACGCTGTCATGCGGCGCGATGGCGCCGATCACCCCGTGCACATGCGCGTGGACCCGGCCGAAATCCACCTCGGGCTCATGCGCCGCGATGCCGAACCGCGCTGCCGCGCGCATCGCCTGCGCCACATGCGCCGCTGCCAGCAGCGCCTTGGACGGCACGCAGCCGGTGTTGAGGCAGTCGCCGCCCATGCGATGGCGCTCCACCAGCACCACCGAGGCGCCCATCTGCACCGCCCCGGCCGCCACCGAAAGCCCGGCCGAGCCGGCGCCGATAACGCAGAGATCGGTCTGCAACACGCCATCGCGCAGCACCGGCCGCCGGCCGCCATCGCCTGAAGCTGCGTTCATTTGTCAGTTTCCATTAGAATAAATGCCACGCTGCGCGCCCCGTCAGCCAAGTTCGATCACCGTGCCACCCGCCGAGGCGGCGTCCTCGGCGTCGTGGGTCACCAGCAGGCAAGGCAGTCCGGCCCGGCGGATCTGGCCGAACACCAGCGTACGGATGTCATCGCGCAACGTCGCATCGAGCGCCGAGAACGGCTCGTCCAGCAGCACCGCGCGAGGCCGTGACAGCATCAGCCGCAGCAGTGCTGCGCGCGCCTTCTGGCCACCGGACAGCGTCGCCGGGTCGCGTGCCTCGAAGCCGGCCAGCCCGGCCGAGTCCAGCGCCGCCAGCATCATCGCCCACCGAACGCTCCGGCCCGCGCCAGCTTGCCGGGGCATCCCGAACAGCAGATTGCCGCCGACCGACAGATGCGGGAACAGCAGCGGGTCCTGGAACAGCAGCCCCACCCCGCGCGCCTGCGCCGGCAGAAGCTGGATCGCGGCACCGTCCAGCAGCACCTCGCCGGCGGCGCTGAACGCCGGATCGAGGAAGCCGGCGATGTAGGCCAGCAGCGTCGATTTGCCGGCGCCGGACCGCCCCATCACCGTCAGCACCTCGCCCGGCGCGATCGCCGCATCGATGTCGATCAGCGTCGTGCCGCGCAGGCCGATCCGCACGCCGCGCAGCGCCAGCCCCCCGGTGGTCGGCGGCGCCGCCATCACCCGAGGCTCCGCATGCCGCGCCGCTGCCGCCAGACCAGCCGCGGCGCCAGCAGCGCGACGCCGAAGCCCAACGCCGGCAGCACCGCCTGCGCCAGCGCCCAGACACCGATCACCCGGCGATTGCCGCCCGAAGCCAGCGCCACCGCCTCGGTGGTCACCGTCGCCACCCGGCCGGCGCCGAGCACCTGGGTGGCGAGATACTGGCCGATGCTGACCGCCATGCCGACCGCGGCGGCGGTCAGGCAGGGCGTGCTCAGCATCGGCAGCCGAACCGTCCAGAACGCCCGGTCCGGCCCGGCGCCCAGCGTGCGCGCCGCCATCACCCAGCGCGGGTCGAGCCGCCGATACGGCTCGGACAGCGACAGGAACACATAAGGCAGCACGAACACCACATGCCCGGCCACCACCAGCCAGAACCCCGGACGCAGCGACAGCATCCCGGTGCCGATCGCCAGCCCGGACAGGAACGCCACCTGCGGCACGATCAGCGGCAGGTACAGCAGCCACAGCGCCGCCTGCCCCGGCCGCCGCGCGCCGCGCGTCTCGTTCTCCAGCACCGCCAGCACCACCGCCAGCGACAGCACGGTGGCGAGGCCGGCGATCAGCAGCGCAGTGCCCAGCGGCCCGGCCAGGTTCGGCGCCGCCGCCAGCCAGTGCCGGGCGGTGAAATGCTCCGGCAGCAAATGCGGAAAACGCCAGAACCCGGCCACCGAATTCACCGCCAGCCCAACCAGCCCGAACAGCAACGCGCTTCCGGCCAGCAGCATCGCGCCTTGCCCGCACCACGCCAGCGCGTGGTCGATCCGCCCGCGCCCGCCGCCCTCCAGCCAGGCCCGGCCCAGCGCCGCCAGCAGCAGCTCGCCGCCCCACCACAGCGCCAGCGCCGCCATGGTGACGCCGATCTGCAACACCGCCCCGGCGGAGGCGACGAAGCGGTACGAAAGGTCGGGATCGTTGAACCAGCGCAGCACCGCGACACTGAGCGTCGGCGGGTTGGAGGGCCCGAGGATCAGCGCCACGTCGACCACCGAGGAGGCATAGGCGATCGCCGCGAACACCGGCAGCCGCACCAGCGGATACAGCCCCGGCGCCACCGTCTTGAACCACGCCGCCACCGGCCGGTAGCCGAGCGAACCGGCCAGCGCCAGCCGCGCCTGCGGCCGCAGTTGCGGCAGCGCGGCGAGGCTCATCAGCAACAGGAACGGCACCTCCTTGACCACCAGGCCGAGCATCATCGCCAGCCCCGCCGGGTCCTGCACGATCAGCAGGTCGGGCGGCCGCAGCCAGCCGGTGAGCCAGGGCGAGGCCAGCCGGGCCAGCAGCCCGGACGGTGCAATCAGGAACGCCAGACCGAACGCCGCGGCGGCATGCGGCACCGCCAGCAGCGGCGACATCGCGCCGCGGATCAGCGCGAACAGCCGCGTGCCGCTGCCGCCGGCCAGAAACAGGAACACGATGCCCAACGCCACCAGCGGCACCAGCAGCCCGCTCGCCAGGCTGACCGCGACCGACTGCGCCAGCCCCGGCTGAGCCACGAGTTGCCGCCAGGCCAGCAGCGACAGCCCCTCGCCGCCCAGCGCCGGCAGATAGCCGAACGCCGGCAGCAGCACCCCGGCCAGCCCGGCCAGCACCGGGCCGGCCAGCACCGCCACCGCGACGATCGGCGCCAGACGCAGCATCGGCGCTATGTGCCGGTGTAGCGCTGCGCCCAGGCGGTGGCCAACTGGCCCATCCAGCTCGGATGCGGCTCGGGGATCAGCCGGCCGAGTTGCTGCGGCCGTGGCGTGGCCGGCCCCAGATCGATCCGGTCGAACAGCGCGCGGTCGGCCGGCGGCAGCTTGTCCACCGCCAGCACCGTGGCGCTGCCCATCACCGCCGGGTCCTGCTTGCGCGCCTGCGCCGCGGGCGAGAGCAGGAAGTTGGCCAGTACCATGGCACCCTGGCGATGTGCCGCGTTGAACGGAATGGCCAGGAAATTCACGTTGCCCACCGTGCCGCCGGCGAGCACGAACGAGCGCACGCTGGCCGGCAATTCACCCGCCGCGATCGCCGCCTGGGCCGAGGCCGGGTCGAACGAGAAGCCGATGGTGGTCTCGTTATCGGCCACCAGGCGGCGCAATTCTGCGCTGTTGGCCGGAAAAACGCGGCCTTTTCGCCACAAAACCGGGCGCAAATCGTCCAAATATGCCCAAAGCGGCGCGGTATAGCCGGCAAATGTCGCATCCTGTACCGGCCGATACAGCGCTCCCCGGTCGGCGACCAGATCGAGCAGCAGCTGTTTGAGGAAGGTGGTGCCGAGGAAGTCGGGCGGCAGCGGGTAGGTGAAGCGGCCGGGATGGGCGTGCGCCCAGGCGGCCAGCGCCGGCACCGTGCGCGGCGGCGTGGGCAGGGTGGCGCTGTCGTAGAAGAACACCAGTTGCGCCCGCCCCCATGGCGCCTCGTAGCCATCGGTCGGCACGGTGAAGTCCTGCCGCACCTCCGGGTGATCGGCGGGGTCGGTCAGCGCGAAATTCGGCAGGCGCTCCGCCCAGGGTCCGAACAGCAGGCCGTTGCGCCGCATCGAGGCGAAATTGGCGCCGTTGATCCAGATCAGGTCCACCGCACCACCGGACAGCGTGCCGGCGGCTTTCTCGGCGACCACGCGGGCCACCGCCTCGGCCGTGTCGCTGAGCTTCACATGCACCACCCTGACGCCGAAGCGCCGCTCCATCTCGCGCCCGGCCCAGGCGATGTAGGCGTTGATCCGGGTCTCGCCGGCCCAGGCGTTCCAGTAGACGGTCTGGCCGCGCGCGGCGGCCGCGATCGCCGGCCAGTGCGTCGGGTCGGCCGGCACGGCCAGGGCGGGGCCGAGCGGCAGGGCGAGCAGGGCGGCGAGCGTGGTGCGGCGGGTCAGCATGGCATGTCTCCGTGCGGCGCAATTCGACAATGTATCCGACAACGCGTGCGGGCCGGGCGCGGCCGATGCGGCGGGCGAGGTCGACATCCTCCATCAGCGGCCAGTCCGGGTAGCCGCCGGCCGCGTCGTAGAGCCGGCGCGCCAGCAGCAGGCCCTGGTCACCGTGGGGCAGCCCGAAGCGGCGCGAGCGCCAGGCGGCACCGCGTTCCAGCGGGCGGGCGGCCAGGGCCGGATCGTCGAACCGCAACCGGCCATAGCCGGCGCGCAATTGCGTGCCGCGGCCGGCTGGCGCACGGATGACCCGGCGGCGCGAACAAGGCGTTGCGGCAGCGCTGCAACTCCCCTGCCGCATTGAATGCGGATATCACGATGCCGAGTTGGAGGTGCGACGTCACGCGGTGGGTTTCCTCGTCCGCTGCCGCCGGGCCGGCCGCAGGTGGGGTGGCGGCATCCTGTTGTCGGCAGACTGGTCATTTACAGGTACGTTACATGTGTAGTGGCGGATCGTCGGCTGGGTCGGCGTCGGGTCTGGCGGTTGCGGCATGACTGCTCGGCGATAGGCATCGGTTCCGTGCTATCATGACCTTGCGCGATTGTCTCAGGCTGGTGCGGCGGCCGCTTATGTCACCGCCAAACATGGGCTACTCGACCTGTCGCGGCTGGCCGGAGACGCCGATCGTGGTGCCAGGGCGCCGCGCGCGCCTGCATCCACATCGGCCGCAACTCGGTCATCTCCCGCGCCAACGCCACGGCCCAGGCTTCGGGCGTGGCCGGGTCGGCCGCCTCACTGAGCAATGGCGGCGTCCAGCCGCGCCGGTCGTCCGCGCCTGGCGCATCGTCGGGGAAGTCTTGCAGGATCACCGGCCCGTCGCGCCGCTCCGGCAGCGCCAGCGCCTGCATCAGCACCCGGCGCCGGAACGCCGGATCGTTCGGTTCGCTCAGCGGCCGGCCAAGCTGGAACGGCACGAACACCGAACGCGGCGGCTTCACCGCGACAAGATGCGGCCGCACCAGACCGATCGTCACCGTCGGCAGGCCCCTGGTTTGCAGCATATGTGCCAGCGCGCTTACGGCGCGCGCGCAGAACGGTCAGACAGGCACCAGCAGGACGGCATCCACCCGGTCCTGCTGCAATTGCCCCATCAACTGATCCGCAGTGATCTGCATCGCCGCCGGGTCGGTCGCACCCAGCACCGCGTAATGCGTGTCGGCCACGCTGCCTATCACCGCTTCGGCCGCGAGTACGCGCTGCCGGTCGATCGGGTAGACCACATTGAGGTCGCGCTGAAAGCCGGAGCGGTCGAAATTCACCGACACATGGCTCATCACGATATCCCCGGAGTCGAGGGAACTCGCCAACCGGCGGAACTCGGCCGAGCCGAACGGAAATGGCGCTTCGGTGCGCGCATGGATCGCCGCCGGCTGATCATCGCTACGCGCCGCCGCGCCAGCGACCTCGGCTTCGCGCTGGAGCAGGTGCGTGCGCTGCTGCGCCTGGCCGACGGGCCGGATGCAAGCTGTGCCGACGTGAAGCAGTTGGCCGCCGTGCATCGTCGGCGGCCGGTTCCACCAGGCGGTCCAACACGGCATTGCCGGGCAGACCGAGGATGTAGTCGACGCCGTTGGCCTCGCACCGCGCCATCACCTCCGGCCGGCCATAGTGACCGTCGCCGCGGGTGGTCAGCCGGGTCGTCGGCCAATGGCTGCGAATGCGGCGCACCAGGCGGCGCAGATGGCCACGGATTTCAGTCCCCGACGGGGTCTTGCCGGAGCGCAGCGGCATCGCCACCGGGCGCGAGGTTGCGGTGTCGTAGA
>DATJEA010000088.1:0-3663 GCA_035497095.1 Acetobacteraceae bacterium
GACATCAGACCGTGGCGGATGTCTCAATTGGGTGGTGAAGGTACCCCGCTGGTTCACCAAGACCGACGAGGCGGTGGGCGACAATGCCGTCTACGATATCGACCAGGCGGTGATGGTGATGACCGGCAAGGGCCTGAAGCTGACCACGCCGCAGCAGGTGATGACCGCGCGCGACAGCCTGGAATACTGGGCCACCAAGCGCATGGCGGTGGGCCGTGGCAACACCGTCGTGGTAACCGCCGATGGCCGCCGGCTGGCCGCCGACGTGCTGGTGGCCTATCTGGCAGCGCCGGACGCGAGCGCGCCGAAACCGGCGCCCGGGCAGCCGGAAGGAACCCAGGTCCAGGGCGCGGGCAAGCTCGAGCGCATCGAGGCGTTCGGCAATGTCGAGGTGCGCACCGCCACCGACACGGCGCGCGCCGATCGCGGCGTCTATGTCGAGGCCACCGGCATGGCGCGGCTGATCGGCCATGTCCGCATCACCCACGGCCAGAACCAGATCAACGGCCCGGCAGCCGACGTCAACATGCAGACCGGGGTCGCGCATATCGTCTCCAACCCCGAGGCCGGGCCGGATGGCCGGGTGCAGGGGCTGATCATGCCCGAGGATGCCAAGAAGGGCATCACCCTCCCCAACGCGTCGCCGCCTGCACCAAAGCCGGGGAGCCCGCGGCGATGACCGAGTTGCGGGTGGTGACGGGGGGCGCCGGGCTGGTGGCCAGCGGTGTCGGCAAGACCTATCGCAAGCGGCCGGTGGTGCGCAACGTGTCGCTGAGCCTGAAGCGCGGCGAGGCGGTGGGGCTGCTCGGCCCGAACGGCGCCGGCAAGACCACCACGTTCTATATGATCGTCGGCCTGGTGCGCCCGGATACCGGCTCGATCAGCCTGGACGGCGAGGACATCACCACGCTGCCGATGTATCGCCGCGCCCGGCTCGGCATCGGCTACCTGCCGCAGGAGGCGAGCGTGTTCCGCGGCCTCAATGTCGAGCAGAACGTGATGGCGGCGCTGGAGGTCACCGAACCGGACGCCGACCGGCGCGAGAACATGCTGGCCGAGTTGCTGGCCGAATTCGGCATCGGCCATCTGCGCCGCACCCCGGCGCTGGCGTTGTCCGGCGGCGAGCGGCGGCGGGTGGAGATCGCCCGCGCGCTGGCGACGCGGCCCAGCTATATCCTGCTCGACGAACCGCTGGCCGGCATCGACCCGATCGCGGTGGGCGAGATCCGCGACCTGGTATCGCACCTGAAGCATCGCGGCCTCGGCGTGCTGATCACCGACCATAACGTGCGCGAGACGCTGGGCATCATCGACCGCGCCTATATCATGCACGATGGCCAGGTGATGATGGAGGGCGAGCCCGGCGCGGTGGTGGCCGACGAGAATGTGCGGCGGGTCTATCTCGGCGACCGCTTCACATTATAGTGCGTTCTCCGCCGCAGCACGATTCTTGCTTGCAACTTCGGTCACGCCGGGCTGCACTGCGCCGCGGCGCCGGATATTCCGCGTTGAGCAGACCCTAACCGCAACAGGCAGACCCCGCGTTCATGGCTATCGGCCCCCGCCTGGACCTTCGCCAGTCCCAGACCCTGGTGATGACGCCGCAATTGCAGCAGGCGATCAAGCTGTTGCAATTCTCCAATGTGGAGGTGGCCGCTTTCGTCGAAGAGGAGCTGGAGCGCAACCCGCTGCTGGAGCGCGACGAGAGCAGCGACGGCCCCGCCGCCGAGCGTCCGGCGCCCGACCAGGCGCTGCCGCCCACCACCGGCGAGCAGCCGACCCCGGACGTCACCGAGACGCTCGGCGACGAGAGCGGGCAGGCCGCCAGCAATGCGCTGGATGCCGAGGGCGCCGAGACCTATGACCCCGGTGGCGCCTCCGATGGCGGCCGCGGTGCCGGACCGGGCTTTGAGGGCGATGAGCGCGGGATCGAGGATATCGCCGAGAATGCGGCGACCCTGCGCGAGCATCTCGGCGAACAGTTGCGGCTGTCCTTCGCCGATGCCACCGACCGGCTGATCGGCGCCTACCTGATCGCGCTGCTGGAGCCGAGTGGCCGGCTCTCCGCCGCACCCGAGGCGTTGGCGCAGGCGATGGGTGCTGCGGTCGAGCGCGTCGAGTCGGTGCGCCAGCGGATGATGCGCTTCGACCCCACCGGCATGTTTGCCCGCGACCTGCGCGAATGCCTGGCCGTGCAACTGGCCGAAAAGAACCGGCTGGACCCGGCGATGGCGGCGCTGCTGGACAACCTGGAGCTGCTGGCCCGCCACGATCACCGGCAGTTGATGCAGCTCTGCGAGGTGGATGCCGCCGACCTTACCGACATGATCGCCGAACTGCGCCGGCTGGACCCCAAGCCCGGCGCCGGCTGGGACGCCACCCCGCCGCAACCGGTGGTGCCCGACGTGCTGCTGCGCGCCGGCCCGGACGGCGACTGGCTGCTGGAACTGAACCCCGAGACCATGCCGCGCCTGCTGGTCAACCACAGCTTCACCGCCCGGGTACTGCCGCGTGCCAGCAAGGACGACAAGATCTTCCTGTCCGACAAGCTGGCCACCGCCACCTGGCTGGTCAAGTCGCTGCAACAGCGGGCGCAGACCATCCTGAAGGTGGCCAGCGAGATCGTGCGCTGGCAGGACGGCTTCTTCCGCCACGGCGTCAGCCATCTGCGGCCGCTGATCCTGCGCGAGATCGCCGAGGCGGTGGAAATGCATGAAAGTACCGTGAGTCGCGTGACATCGAATAAATACATCGCCACGCCGCGCGGTATTTACGAGCTCAAATATTTTTTCACCACGGCGATACACTCAAGCAGTGGTGGCGAAAGTCATTCGGCGGAAGCCATCAGGCATCGTATTCGCGCCCTTGTGGCCGCGGAAACCCCTACCGATATCCTTTCCGACGATGCAATCGTTGCTTCGCTTCGCACCGAGGGCGTGGACATCGCACGGCGAACCGTGGCCAAATACCGGGACGCGTTGCGCATTCCAAGTTCGGTGCAGCGTAAACGGGAGAAGGCCGTGCCGGCCTGAAGCAATCTGCTTCCTTGCGCCCGCTTGCGTGCGCCGGGCGGCGGGCGCCCAGCAGCCGGCAGGCGGTCCCGAACAAGGACGTGAGGAAGGGCTTATGCAGATCACGGTTTCGGGCAAACAGGTCGAACTGTCAGACGCGCTGCAGACGCGCGTCGCCCAGCAACTCGAGACGATCGCGGGCAAATACTTTGACCACGCGCTACAGGCGAAGGTCACCTTTGGCCGCGCGCGCAGCTTCTTCACATGCGATATCAATGTGCATGCCTCGCGCGGCCTGATCCTGCGCGGCGAGGGCGAAGCCGCCGATGCCAATGGCGCCTTCGACGATGCCGCCGAGCATATCGCCAAACGCCTGCGCCGCTATCGCCGCCGGGTGAACGAGCATGCCCGCGACGTCGCCGGGCGCGAACGGCCGCAGGCGGCGCGACAGTATATTCTGCATCAGGAGGAAGAGGAGCAGAACCAGGACAGCGCCGCCGAGGCGGTGCAGACTGCCTATGCCACGGTGATCGCCGAGACGCCGACCGAGATTACCGTGCTGAGCGTCAGCGACGCGGTGATGCGGATGGATCTGGCGGATCAGCCGGTGATGATGTTCCGCAACAGCACCAGCGGCGAGTTGAACGTGGTG
>DATJEA010000089.1:0-3849 GCA_035497095.1 Acetobacteraceae bacterium
GGCCGGGCTGCACTGGGCGCTACAGGCGTTGTATTTTGTCGTGGCCGGCGTGCTGTGGGCGCTGCCGGCGCACTTGCTGATGCTGTGGGCGGCCGGCCGCTGGCCCGCCCGGCGCGCCTCCGGCGATCGCGGCGTGCGTTAATGCTCGACGTTCATCAATGCGTCATAGTACTGTCATCGCGAGGAAACCGGCGGCCGCGAGGCTCACCGCAGCAATCGTCCAAACAAGGGGAATCCCGAACATGAAGCGTCGCACTCTCCTGGCAGGCGCCACGGCACTGGCCACCGCACCGGCCCTCGGCATCGCGCCCGCCGCCCGCGCCCAAGGCAAGACCAAGATCGTCTGGTGGCACGCGATGAGCGGCGCGCTGGGCGAGGAGGTGAAGCGGATCGCCACCAGCTTCAACGCCTCGCAGAACAGCGTCGAGGTAGAGCAGATCTTCAAGGGCACCTATCCCGAGGTGCTGACCGCCTCGATCGCCGCCTGGCGGGCCGGGCAGGCGCCGAACCTGGTGCAGGTGTTCGAGGTCGGCACCGGCACCATGCTGGCGGCGGGGCCGGCGGTGAAGCAGATCTGGCAGTTGTCGAAAGAGACCGGCGTCGAGTTCGACCCGAACGCCTATCTGGCCGGCGTGCGCGGCTATTACAGCCTGTCCGACGGGCGGCTGGCGTCGATGCCGTTCAACTCTTCCACCTCGCTGATGTGGTACAACAAGGACGCCTTCGCGAAGGCCGGGCTTGACCCCGAGGCGTTCGGCAAGGCCGGGCTCAGCGACGGCGCGCCGCTTACCACCTGGGACCAGGTGGTCGCCGCCGCGAAAGCGATCAAGGCGAAGGAGGCAGCGCATATCCCGATGTCGTCGTCCTGGCCGACCTGGTGCCTGTTCGAGCAATACGCAGCGATCCAGAATGTACCCTATGCCACGCTGTCGAACGGGTTCGATGGGCTGGGCACCGAGTTGCTGATCAACAAGCCGCCCTTCGTCAAGCAGATGCAGCGGCTGATCGACATGAGCAAGGACGGCACCTTCAAGTGGGGCGGCCGCGACGGCGCCGCCGGGCCGCTGTTTCCGTCCGGCGAGGCGGCGATCATGTTCGACAGCTCATCGGCGCTGGCCACCATCAGCCGCAGCGCCAAGTTCAAATGGGGCGTGGCGCTGCTGCCGTATGACCCGGCGATCGTCGAGCACCCGCTCAACGGCATCATCGGCGGCGCCAGCCTGTGGCCGATGACCGCGCCGAAGCGCAGCGCCGCCGAATACAAGGCGGTGGCCGAGTTCCTCAAATTCATGAGCCGGCCGGATAACGACGCGCTGTGGCACCAGCACACCGGCTATGTGCCGGTCACCCTGGCCGGCTACGAGGAGTCCAAGAAGCAGGGCTATTACCAGAAAAACCCCGGCGCCGAGGTCGCGATCATCCAGTTGACCCGCGGCAAGCCGACCAAGAACTCGATGGGCTTCCGGCTGGGCCGCATGGCCGAGCTGCGGCAGATCCAGTACGAGGAGATGGAGAAGGCGTTCCAGGGCCAGCAGACCGCGCAGCAGACCATGGACAACGCGGTCACGCGCGGCAACAAGGTGCTGCGGCAGTTCGAAGCCTCGGTGAAGGGCTGACGGCTGCGGGGCCGCCCCAGTCAGGCGGCCCGGCACCAGTTCGCGCATGGAACGTCGCACGATCTTCAAGGGCTGGCTGTTGCCGGTGGCGTTCCTGCTGCCGCAATTGCTGATCACGGCGTTCTTCTTCCTGTTGCCGGCGGCCGAGGCGATCTACTCCAGCTTTACCCGCCAGGATGCGTTCGGCATCCGCACCCGCTTCGTCGGGCTGGCCAATTTCGCCGATCTGTTCAGCGATCCGCTCTATCTCGGCTCGATCTGGCGCACCGTGGTGTTCGACGTCGCGGTGGTGGCGATCGCGATGAGCGTGGCGCTGGTGCTGGCGGTGTTCGCCGACCGCGAGATCCGTGGGCGCGGGCTGTACCGCACGCTGTTGATCTGGCCGTATGCGGTTGCCCCGGCGGTCGCCGCGGTGCTGTGGGTGCTGCTGCTGCATCCGCAGATCGGCTGGCTGGCGCACGGGCTGACCGCGATCGGCCTGCACTGGGACTACAAGCTCAACGGCGGCCAGGCGATGCTGGCGGTGATTCTCGCCTCGGCCTGGAAGCAGGTGAGCTACAATTTCATCTTCTTCCTGGCCGGGCTGCAATCGATCCCGCGCCCGGTGACCGAGGCGGCGCGGATGGACGGCGCGCGCGGCTGGCGGCGGTTTCGCACCATCACCTTCCCGCTGCTGGCGCCGACCACGTTTTTCCTGATCGTGGTCAACATCGTCTACGCCTCGTTCGACACCTTCGCGGTGATCGCCGCACTGACCCGCGGCGGCCCCGGCAAGGCGACCGAGACGCTGGTCTACAAGGTCTATCTCGATGGCTTCGTGAACCAGCAGATCGGCTCGTCCTCGGCGCAGTCGGTGGTGCTGATGGTTGGGGTGATCGTGCTCACCGCGATCCAGTTCCGCTTCCTCGATCGGAAATCCGACGCATGAAAGGGCGGGTCGACTGGACCGCGCATATCGTGCTGCTGCTCGGCGCGGTGCTGTTCGTGCTGCCGGTCTGGCTGGTGTTCGCCGGCGCCACCCAGGACCCGGCGGCGATCGACCGCGGGCAGTTGTCGCTGCTGCCGAATCTGCACGGCTTCGGGGTCTACGCCGAAGTGCTGCGCGGGGTGCCGGGGTCGACGCCGGTCTGGCGGATGCTGCTGGTGTCGTTCGGCATGGCGCTGTCGATCGCGGTCGGCAAGATCGCGATCTCGCTGCTGTCGGCCTATGCGGTGGTGTTCTTCCGCTTCCCGTTCCGCATGCTGTGCTTCTGGACCATCTTCATCACGCTGATGCTGCCGGTCGAGGTGCGGATCATCCCGACCTATGCGGTGATGGCCAGCTTCGGGCTGATCAACACCTTCGCCGGGCTGACCGTGCCGCTGATCGCCTCGGCCACCGCGACGCTGCTGTTCCGCCAGATGTTCCTGGTGGTGCCCGACGAACTGGTGGAGGCGGCGCGGATGGACGGCGCCGGGCCGTGGCGGTTCTTCCGCGACATCCTGCTGCCGGTCTCCACCACCAGCATCGCGGCGCTGTTTGTGATCCTGTTCGTCTATGGCTGGAACCAGTATCTGTGGCCGCTGCTGGTCGCCACCGACCCGAAGCTGGACACCGTGGTGATCGGCATCGTCAAGATGATCGGCACCGACGCGCCGGTGCCGTGGAACGTGGTGATGGCCACCGCGGTGCTGGCGCTGCTGCCGCCGATCGCCGTGGTGCTGCTGATGCAGCGCTGGTTCGTCAAGGGGTTGACCGAGGGGGATAAATAATGGCGACCCTGACGCTGCAGGGCCTGGAGAAGAGCTTCGGCGCCACCAAGGTGCTGCATGGCATCGACCTGGAACTGATTTCGGGCGAGATGCTGGTGATCGTCGGCGCCTCCGGCTGCGGCAAATCCACCCTGCTGCGGCTGGTCGCCGGGCTCGAGGTGCCGAGCGCCGGGCGGATCGTGCTGGATGGCCGCGACGTCGCCAAACTGGACCCGGCCGAGCGCGACATCGCCATGGTGTTCCAGAACTACGCGCTGTATCCGCATATGAGCGTGTTCGACAACATGGCCTACGGGCTGAAGATCCGCGGCCTGGCCAAGGCCGACATCCGCGCCCAGGTGCAGGAGGCGGCCGAGATGCTCGGGCTGGAGCCGCTGCTCGCGCGCAAGCCGCGCGAGCTGTCGGGCGGCCAGCAGCAGCGCGTCGCGCTGGGCCGGGCGCTGGTGCGCGAGCCGCGCGCCTTCCTGATGGACGAGCCGCT
>DATJEA010000090.1:0-3274 GCA_035497095.1 Acetobacteraceae bacterium
GCGACTTCGTGCTGCGGGTGGTCGGCCAGGGACCGGAATCACCCGACCTCGCCGCCCTGCGCGCGCTGCCCGGAGTCAGCGTGGAAAACCGCTGGGTGCCGGAGGGCGAGGTGGCCGAACTGCTGGCCTGGTCGGACGCGATGGTGCTCTCCCACCGCGAGGCCAGCCAGAGCGGCGGCGCGGCGGCGGCAATCGCGGCCCGCCGCTGGGTGATCGCCACCCGCGTCGGCGGCTTGGCGGAGCAACTGGCCGACGAACCACTGGCACGGCTCTGCGACCCCACCCCGGCCAGCCTCGCCGCCGCCATCGGCGCGCTGCTGGACCAACGGCCCACCGCCTCGCTGCCGCCGTCGCCCGATGCCGCTGCCGCCTGGCAGGCGATGGCCGCCGGGCTGCTGGCCTCCGTACGGCTGCTGCCCTGAAGGGTTGGCATCAGCGCCCGTCGCCCGCCGCCTGGGCCTCGAAGCGGGCGATCAGCCAGCTGGCGGCCGGGCCGGGCGGGGTATCGGCGCGGTAGAAGACCTCCAGCGGGTAGCGGTTGCCCGGCGCGTCCGGCGCGTCGATCCGCACCAGGCGGCCGGCGGCGATATCGTCGCGCACCATCGGCTCCGGCATGCCGCCCCAGCCGATGCCCTCGCGCAGCAGAATATGCTTGGAGCCGAGATCGGCCAGCCGCCAGGTCTGCGTGGCCAGCACGCCGATATCGCGCCCCTGGGTCAGCGCCGAGCGGTCGGTCAGCACCAGTTGGATATGCTCGCGCAGCGCACCGGGCGGGTTGCGCCCGGCCAGCACCAGCGGATGGTCGGGGGCGGCGACCGGGATCATCTCGACGCTGCCGATGGCGATCCGCTCGATCCCGGCGATGCCGTTGTTGAGCGGGCCGCCGACGCCGATGCTGGCGCTGCGGTTCAGCACCATCTGGGTGACCGCACCCAACGCCTCGATCGACATGAACAGCGACACGGTGGGGAATTCGGTGCGGAAGGCTTTCATCGCGTCCACCACGCGCCGGGCCGGCAGCATCACGTCCAGCACCACATGCAACTCGCCCTCCAGCCCCTGCAGCAGGCCCTTGACCTTGGCGCGCAGCGCATTGATGCCGTTGGCGACGGTCTGCGCCTCGCCCAGCACGGTGCGGCCGGCATCGGTGAGCTGCGGTTTGCGGGTGGATTCGCGGTCGAACAACTGCACGCCGAGCTGCGCCTCGAGATTGGCGATCGCATAGCTGATCACCGAGGTGGCACGGCCGAGCCGACGTGCCGCGCCGGCAAAGCTGCCCACCTCCACCACCGTGAGGAAAACCCGCAACTGATCGAGCGTCGGCGTGCCGGGGTCGGACGACATAGCGAATTCCTCGATGACAGGCTCTGGTGATATGCCCGGATTATCGGCATGACAATCCGGTATGATTCATAACTATCGAAAAATTCGAATCGAACATGCGATTTTATTCGGCTGTTCCGCCATGTCTGGCAGTGGCATATCACCGTTCAACGAGAGCGCAGCAGATCGCGCCCCATCACGAAAGGCCATTCGCCATGTTGAACCCCGCCGCCGTAACGCCTGAACACGCATCGAGTCAGAACCAGCGCAACATGTTTCAAGGAGTGCTGACCATGAAGACCATCCTGCTTGCCGCCGCGACTGCCCTCAGTCTGTCGCTGGCGGTTCCCGCCTTTGCCGCCGCTGGCGACGCCGGTTACGAATACCAGCCGACCATTGGTGGTGACGCCGGCTACGAGTACCAGCCGACCGTCGGCGGTGATGCCGGCTACGAGTACCAGTCGACCGTCGGCGGTGACGCGGGCTACGAATACAGCACGAGGTGAGCGCCGCTCAACCTGATACTCGCCAACCGCCAGATGCGATGGGGCCGCCGGTCATCGACCGGCGGCCCCAACTGCATTCAGCCGCCGCACTCACACGTCCAGATTGGCCACTTTCAATGCATTGCCGACGATGAAGTCGCGCCGCGGCTCCACCACATCGCCCATCAGCGTGGAGAACACCCCCTCGGCCTCGTCCTTGTCGCCCACCTCCACTTGCAGCAGCGTGCGCACCGCCGGGTCGAGGGTGGTTTTCCACAACTGGTCGGGGTTCATCTCGCCCAGCCCCTTGAAGCGCTGGATGGTCAGCCCGCGGCGGCCCTGCGCCAGAATGCGGTCGAAGGCGCTGGCCGGGCCGTGCACCACCGCCTCGGTGTTGTCCAGCTTGAGCGTGGCGGGCTGCTCGAAGCGGCGCGCGAACTGGCCGGCGCGTTCGTTCAGCCAGCGCGCATCGGCGCTGCGCAAGGTGGTGGCATCCAGCGTGTGCGCCTCGGCCACGCCGCGCACCATGCGGCGCATGGTCAGCCCGCCGGCCAGCGGCGCCACCACCCAGCCGCGCTCGGCCGGCAGCGAGATCGCATCCAGCCGCGCCTGCAACGCCGGTGAGACGCTGGTGACATGTGCCGCATCCGGAGTCAGCGCGCCGGCGATCGCCACCTGCTCCAGCAGCGCGATCGGCACGACGGTGGAAAGCCGCCGCAGCCGCGTGCCGGCCTCGCGCAGCCACACGGCTTCGGTATCCAGCGCCTCGCCCTCCAGCACGTCGCCATTGGCATAGCTGAGCCGCGCCTCGGCCAGCACCTTGTCCAGCAGGAAGCGCTCCAGCGCCGCGTCGTCCTTCAGATAGCGCTCGTCATTGCCGCGCTTGGCGCGGTACAGCGGCGGCTGGGCGATATACAAATGCCCGCGCTCCAGCAGTTCCGGCATCTGGCGGTAGAAGAAGGTCAGCAGCAGGGTGCGGATATGCGCGCCGTCCACATCGGCGTCGGTCATGATGACGATGCGGTGGTAGCGCAGCTTGGAGATGTCGAAGCCGCCCTGCTCCGGCTCGCCGCGGCCGATGCCGGTGCCGAGTGCTGTGATCAGCGTGCCGATCTCCGCCGAGCCCAGCATGCGGTCGAACCGCGCCCGCTCGACATTGAGGATCTTGCCCTTCAGCGGCAGGATCGCCTGGTATTTGCGGTCCCGCCCCTGCTTGGCCGAACCGCCGGCGCTGTCACCCTCGACGATGAAGATCTCGCATTTCGCCGGGTCGCGCTCCTGGCAGTCGGCCAGCTTGCCGGGCAGCGTGGAGACGTCGAGAACCCCCTTGCGCCGGGTCAGCTCACGCGCCTTGCGCGCCGCCTCGCGCGCCGAGGCGGCGTCCATCACCTTCTGGATGATGCTCTTCGCCTCGCGCGGATGAGTCTCGAACCAGTGGCTGACGGCATCGGCCACCGCCGCCTGCA
>DATJEA010000091.1:0-2113 GCA_035497095.1 Acetobacteraceae bacterium
CCCCGGGCGGCCTGCGCATCCAGACCATCCACGCCTTCTGCGAGGCGATCCTCCACCGCTTCCCGCATGAAGCCGGGGTGCCGTTCGACTTCAAGGTGCTGGAGGAGCACGAGCGCGACGGCATGCTGCAGCAGGCGCAGCACCCGCGCCGTGAGCACATAGGTCTTGCCCGAGCCGGCATTGGCGCGCACCCACACCGACTGCCCGGGGTCGGAGGCCTGGCGCTGCGCCTCGCCGATGGCGGCGGGCATGGGGTTCAGCAGGCGGCGTTCGCTCATCGGTGCGTTCTCATGGATCATCCACGCCGGCGGTGAGCGTCCACTCGTCGGTGCGCGCCAGGTGGTCGTAGTCGCCGGGGAATGACTTGCGGCCGGTTTCGACGCGCGGCCGCACCCGCGCCGTCATCGGCAGGTCCTGCAGCAGGAATGTCGCGACATGCCGCTGCATGCGGCGGACGATCTCGTCCACCGCGTCCATCAGCACCATGCCCTTGGGCAGCTTGAACGGCGTCACCTGGAAGGCGGCGGGGCCGAGGCCGATCTTGATATAGGTGAGCTCGGAGGTGGCGCGCGCTCCCACCTCCGCGAAGATGCCGGCATTGGCCATCGCCGCCTCGAGCAGCAGTTGCGGCGCATCGAAGGCGCGCATGTCGCCGGGCGAGGGGATGCCGCCGGTCTTGAAGTCGATGATCTCGAGCGTGCCGTCGCGCTTCAGGTCGAGCCGGTCCGCCTTGCCCACCAGCACGAAGCCGTCGAGGTGGGGGAAGTGCCACTCGCCCTTCTTTTCGGCGTGGCGCTCGGCCACCTCGTCGTCCCGTCCGCGCTCATAGGCGAGGAACTGCACCGCGGCGCGCTCGAAGCGCTTGAGCCAGATGTCGCGGCGCTCCTTGATGGCGTCGAGGCCGGCGAATTTCTCCTGCGCCATGCCCATCATGGCCTCGAGGGCCTGCCGCGACTCGAGGTCGAGCCGGCTCGCCACGGCCTGCTCGAACACCCCGTGGATCATGGTGCCGCGTTCCCGCGCGCTCGGCTCGGTGCCCAGCGGTTCGAGCCGGCGCAGCCGCAGCACGTGCTTGGCGTAGATGTCGTAGGGCGAGCGCACCAGCGGCTCGATCTCGGTGATCGACAGCCGTCGCGGCCGCAGGCTGGCCTTCGGGTTCGGCTTCGGCATCCCGGCCGGCTTGGGGATGCCGGCATAGTCGATGGCCTCGGCTTCGCGCAGCCAGCGCGCGCCCTCCTGGCGCAGCGCCTTGGCCGCGTCCTCGCCGATAAAGGCATCGAGCCGCTGCAGCAGCGGCGAGGGCAGGGCGGGCGCGGTGCCGATCCGCTGCGCGTAGGCGACGAGCACCCTGGCATTGCCCATCGCCATGGCGAAATCATGCGCCGCCTGGCCCTGCCGGCGCTCCGGCGGCTCGAGCCCGATCCCGACCCGCATGCCGCGGCTCAGCCACGGGCCGGGGTCGGCGACGGGGGGCCAGATATCCTCGTTGACGCCGGCGAGGATCATCAGGTCGGGGGCCTGCAGCCGCGCCTCGAGCTCGCCCCAGATGGCGATGTCGTCGCGCTCCGTCGGCCGGCCCGCCGCCGTGGCGCCGGCGAGGAGGGCCGAGAGCACCGAGTCGAGGAAAAGTGGCGGAAAGGGCGTGCCGACGGGGCCGAGGGTCTCGATCTCCTCGGCCCAGCGGCGGAACTCGGCGAGGCCGGGCACGTCGGCGGTGCCGATGAGCCCGCCGAGCGCCGCCACCAGCGCCGCGGCGAGGTCGGCGGCCGTCAGGCTCGGCCGCGCCACCAGCGCCATTACCGACGCCAGCGCCACGCCGAGGGCGTCGAGCAGTGCGCGCAGCGTCTCCGATTTGGCGAGCCCGATCAGCCCGCGCAGCCCGCTCTCCTTGGGCCGCTCGCGCCGCAGGTGCCAGTCGAGGTCGTCGGCGCAGTTCCACACCTCCTGGCGCTCGCGCCCCAGGTTGATCGCCGCGTTGCGCAGCAGCGCCACCGTATCGACGGCGGCGAAATTACTGGCGGCGACGGCGAGGATCTGCCGCGCCAGCCGTCCCGCCCCGCTCTGGTAGAGCGGGGTGCCGGCGGCGTCGTCGACATTGACGCCGTAGCGCTTC
>DATJEA010000092.1:0-9390 GCA_035497095.1 Acetobacteraceae bacterium
TTTGCTTCTTTTTGTTCACAAAAAGAAGGCCTTCCTTGCTTCACGCGATAAACCGCCGCACCACGTTCTCCAGCAGCCGCGACACTGGCCCCTGGAATGCGCCGTCGTGCCACAGGCTGCCGCAGAAGGTGATCGAGCCGACCGCGAACACCGCGCCGCCGGACGGCGTGTCGAAATGCACGATCTCGCCGCGCATCAACTCGGTCGGCGTCTCGCCGTTCACCGTGGCGATATGCGACAGCAGCTCCTCCGGCACGGTGACGAACGAGGCCGGCGCGCCTTCGGAGCGGGCCAGGATCACCGCGTTTTCCGGGGTGCCGAGCGCCACGTCGGCGCGGTCCAGTTCGAAGCCGGCCGCGCCGCCGCCGGACAGGCCGTACTCGCCCAGCACCTCGCCCTCGATGCCGGCGAACATCCAGGCGTAGTCCGGCTCGTAGCTGGCCGGCAGGCGGCGGTAATGCGTGCCCTCGAACAACCCCTGGCCGGAGAAGCCGACGCCGGCCAGCGCCTGCGGCGGGCGCCGGTTGCGCCGCCACAGGCCGCCCATGCCGCCGTCGAGCTGGTGGTAGTATTCGCCAGGTTCGGCGGCCCAGGCGCGGATGCCGCCCTCGGCGCGGCGCAGTTCGATCATGTGCGGCATCGCCTTGTCGCGCGCGATCCGCCAGTAGAAGCCGTTGCCGCCGAGATAGCACAGCCGCCCGCCCTGGGCGGTGTAGGCGGCCAGCGCGTCGAGCGTGCCCGGCGTGTGGTATTCCGGGTGCGAACCGGTGAGCAGGCAGGCATAGGGCGCGATCAGCCCCAGGCCCTCGTCGTCGAGGTCTTCGTCGGTCACCACGTCGAACGCGATGCCCATCGCTTCCAGCCAGCCGAGCAGATGGGTGTCGGCCGGGTAGTGTCGCAGGCCAGAGCCGCGCGCGTCGTTGAAGGTGAGGAAGCCGGGCCGCATGGTCAGGATCGGCCGGTGCCGCGAGGAGAACGCGATGCCGCTGCCGTCTTCATGTTTGTTGTAGGTGGAGAAGCCATAGGCGGGCACATGGTCCGGGTTGTGCGGATAGGCCCCCCAGGCCTTCACCCGCTCCATATAGGCCGCATCGGCGTTGCCGCGGGCGTGGTTGGCGTAGGCCTGGTAGGTGAAGGTCGAGGCCAGGAACACAACCTTCGCAGCCGCCGTGCCGCGCCGTGGCAGCACGTAGAGCGGCAGCCAGTCCTCGCCGCCGGCGCAGGTGATGTGCAGCGCGTAGGCGCCGCTGCGCAGTTCGGCCGGCACCTTGAAGCTGAAGCTCGGCGCCCAGCGGCAGTCTTCCAGGTCGTCGGCATGGAAATGGATCGCCGCGTAGTCGGCCGGTGCGTGCCGCCAGCAATGCTCGCGCCCGCTCCAGGTGGCGCCGACCACGGCGCGGGTCGGCATGTTCACCGTGGCGCCGTGGCAGCGCAGCGGGCCGACATCCAGCAGCCTGGTGCTGCCGATCTCCTGCGCGAAATCCCACTGTGCCAGCAGAGGGGGCGCCAGCGCGCGCGCGCTGGCCGGCCAGTTCTCCACGAAGCCGTCGAGCAGCGCCGGGGCCTCCAGCTTGCCGGTGAAGTGGCGGGCTGGTTCGGCAGCGTTCTCGGCGGCGAACAGCAGCGGATCGGCGCCGGTCGGCAGCAGCATGCCGGGCGCCTGCGCCTGCGCCAGCACCGCCGGGCCGCCCTGCATCTGCTGGCCGATCAGCAGCCGTCCGCTGGCCGGATCGGCCGACAGCCAGACCCGATACCAGCGCCGCGCCAGCATCGCCGCCCCGGTGGCAATCGTCGCCGAGCCGCCTTTCCACTCCACCACCGCGCTGGCCCCGGCGGCGCCGACGCGCAGCACCACGCCGCCCTCGGCGAGCACCGTGCGCGCCTCGCGCGGCGCCGCGGTCCAGACCAGCACCGTCCAGCAGCACGCCGCGTTGCTCTCGCGCGGCGGCCCGGCCGGCACCAGACCGTAGGAGCCGAGCCTTGTCTGCTGCCGTTCGCCTGCGAATTCCGCCGCGAATACCGTGGACAGGTCCTCGAACCGCATCCCCGGCCCGGCCGGGTTCGGGTCGCCGCCGATCACCCGCACCAGCCGCGCCCGCGCCGGCCCGGCTGCCGCCAGGCTGACATGGGCCGTGAAGCTCTCGCCGGCGCGATGCGAGAAGCGATCCAGGTAGCCGGTGATGGCGGGTTCATGCGGCATGGCGTCCTCCGGAATGATTTGCCCGCAGTATCCGGGTCCCGGCGCCGCAGGTCCATGCCCCGCTCCATCGACCGGCTCGATCGCGGTGAACGAAATCGCCCATTTGAGAACTTCGGCCGCTGAGCCTAACATACTCCGGTCTGCCGGGGCGCCTTGCGCCCGGCCTATCCGCTTCAACCGCACGCAGGCCGAATCCTGCGCGGCTCGAACAGCAACAGGAGACGATGATGGACGTGGTATCTGGCGCCAGAGTGATCCTGGGACCGCAAAAACTGGGGCCGCTGACACCGCTGGTCGGCGAATGGGAGGGCAATGTCGGCATCGATCTCTCCTACCACAACAAGGACGATGAGACGACGCAGACCGGCTATTTCGAGAAGGCCTGGTTCCGCCCGATCCCGATCGTCGAGAACGGCAAGCAGAGCATGGAGGGGCTGAATTATGGGATGACCGCCTGGCGCCACGGCGAGGAGGCCATGGACCCGTTCCACGACGAATGCGGCTACCTGCTGTGGGACAAGGCCAACGGGCAGGTGATGCGCTGCTTCGCGGTACCGCGCGGGCTGTCGTTTCTGGCCGGCAGCGACGCCGGGCCGCGCGACAAGCTGCTGACCTTCAAGGCCGAGCCCGGCTCGAAGACCTATGGGATCACCCAGAACAAATACCTGCTGGAGCGCGCCACGGCGATATCGTTCAGCAGCACGTTCAAGTTCAACGACGACGGCACCTTCAGCTATACCTCGGACCTGGTGCTGAAGCTCGCGGCCACCGGCGCCGAGATGCACCATACCGACCAGAACACGCTGCGTCGGGTGAAGCGCATCCATCCGAGCGCCGAGAACGTCTGACCGCAGCGGCGTGCCGCCACGCAACCGTGGCGGCACGCCATCTGGCGCCCGGACCTCGTGCTGGAGTAGCCTTGCGGCTCAGCATCGGGAGACCGCCATGCGCCTGCCCCACTACAGCCAGGACAGCCTGACCCAAGCCCAGCGCGCAGTGTGGGATGCGGTGGTGGCCGGCAAGCGCGGCCGCATGCCGCCGCCGACCCAGGCCTGGCTCGGCAGCCCGGATTTCGCCATGCGCGCCCAGCATCTGGGCGAATATATCCGCTTCGATACCTGCTTCGGCCCGGAACTGGTCGAGATCGCCATCCTGGTCACCGCCAAACACTGGCGCGCCCACTATGAGTGGTGGGCGCATCGCCGCCTCGCCGAGCAGGCCGGGCTGGACGCCGCGATCATCGACGCCATCCGCGATGGCCGCGAACCCCGGATCGACGATCCCAAGGCGCGGGTGATCTACGACTACGCCAGCACGCTGCACCGCGACCGCAGCATCCCCGACGCGCTGCACGCAAGCATGCTGGAGCACTGGGGCGAGCGCGGGGTGATCGACGCGATCGGCACCTGCGGCTATTACGCGATGGTGGCGATGACCTTGAACGGCTATCAGGTGCCGTTGCCGGATGGCAAACAATCCGAACTGCCGGAGGGAGACCCGAAATGACCGAAGCCTGCATCGTCGGCTGGGCGCATACCCCGTTCGGCAAACTGGAAGACCCCGATGTCGAGAGCCTGATCGGCCGCGTCGCCCGCGCCGCCATCGAGGATGCCGGGATCGCCGCCACCGAGATCGACGGCATCTTCGTCGGCCTGTTCAACAACGGTTTCTCGAAGCAGGATTTCCCGTCCTCGCTGGTGCTGCAGGCGCTGCCGGAACTGCGCTACACGCCGGCCACCCGCTACGAGAACGCCTGCGCCTCCGGGTCGGCGGCGATCCACGGCGCGCGCGACTTCCTGGCCGCCGGGCGCGGCCGCTTCGCGCTGGTGGTGGGTGCGGAGAAGATGACCGCGACTCCCGGCCCGCAGGTCGGCGATATCCTGCTGTCGGCGGCTTATCGCAAGGAGGAGGGCGATATCCCGGCCGGTTTCGCCGGCGTGTTCGGCCGCATCGCCGAGCGGTATTTCCAGAAATACGGCGACCAATCCGACGCGCTGGCCACCATCGCCGCCAAGAACCACAAGAACGGCGTCGACAACCCGTACGCGCAGATGCGCCGCGATCTCGGCTACCAGTTCTGCCGCAATGTCTCGGAAAAAAACCCCTACGTCGCGCCGCCGCTGAAGCGCACCGACTGCTCGATGGTCTCGGACGGCGCCGCCGCGCTGATCCTGACCGACGAGGAGACCGCCCGCGCGCTGGGCAAAGCGGTCCGCTTCCGCGCCGCGGTGCAGGTGAACGATTTTCTGCCGCTGTCCCGCCGCGACCCGACCGCGTTCGAGGGCGCGGCGACCGCGTTCCAGCGCGCCCTGGCCGCCGGCGATGTGACGCTGGCCGATATCGACTTCGCCGAAGTGCATGACTGTTTCACCATCGCCGAGTTGCTGGTCACCGAGGCGATGGGCCTGGCGCCGCAAGGGCAGGGGGCGCGCGCCGTGCTGGACGGCGTGACGCAAAAGACCGGCCGGTTGCCGATCAACGTCTCCGGCGGGCTGAAGGCCAAGGGCCACCCGATCGGCGCCACCGGCGTCTCGATGCACGCCATCACCGCGATGCAGCTCACCGGCACCGCCGGGGCGATGCAGTTGCCGAAGGCCGATATCGGCCTGGTGTTCAACATGGGCGGCGCCGCGGTGGCCAATTATGCCTCGGTGCTGGAGCGGCTGAAGTAACGGAGCAACGGCGCTGATCCCGACCAGCAACCTGGCGCATCTGCTGCTGCAGACCGCCCGCCGCTTCCCCGACCGGCCGGGACTGATCCGCGGCGAGCATGTGTGGAGTTGGGCGGAGATCGCCGCCCGCGTCCGCGCCGCCGCCGCCGGCCTGCGCGAAGCCGGTATCGCCCATGGCGACCGCATCCTGGTGCATAGCCGCAACGGCCATGCAATGTTCGAGAGCATGTGGGCGGCCTGGATGCTCGGCGCGGTCTGGGTGCCGACCAATTTCCGCCTGACGCCGGGCGAGGTGGCCTACCTCGCCAGTTCCTCCGGCGCCAGGGCGCATCTGTTCGAGGGCGCGTTCCCCGCCCATGCCGAGGCCGCGCGCGAGACCAACCCGGCGGCGGCGCTCTACCTAAACCTGGAGGATGACTGGGAGGCGCTCGCCACCGGTCCGGCCGGCCTGGACTACGCCGCCGATGTCGACCGCGACGATCCGTGCTGGTTCTTTTACACCTCCGGCACCACCGGCCACCCGAAGGCCGCCATGCTGACCCATGGCCAGATGGAATTCGTGGTGACCAACCATCTCTGCGACCTGATGCCCGCCACCACCGAGCGCGACGCCTCGCTGGTGGTCGCCCCCCTCTCGCACGGCGCCGGCATCCACGCCCTGGCCCAGGTGGCGCGCGGCGCGGCGAGCGTGCTGCTGCCCGGCGAGCGGCTGGATTGCGCGGAGGCCTGGCGGCTGGTGGAAACCCACCGCATCAGCAACATGTTCACGGTGCCGACCATCCTCACCATGCTCGCCCGCGACGAGGCGGTGGACCGCTACGACCATTCCAGCCTGCGCCACGTCATCTACGCCGGCGCGCCGATGTATCGCGCCGACCAGGTACACGCGCTGCGCAAGCTCGGCCCGGTGCTGGTGCAGTATTTCGGCCTCGGCGAAGTCACCGGCAACATCACCGTGCTGCCGCCCGAACTGCACAGCATCGAGGACGATCCGGCATTCCCGCTCGGCAGTTGCGGCTACCCGCGCACCGGCATCGAGATCGCCATCCTCGATGCCGCCCATCAGCGCCTGCCCGCGCGCGCAACCGGCGACATCTGCATCCGTGGCCCGGCCGTGTTCGCCGGCTATCACAACAACCCCGAGGCCAACGAGAAAGCCTTCGCCGGCGGCTGGTTCCACACCGGCGACCTCGGCCACCTCGACGAAAAAGGCTTTCTCTACATCACCGGCCGCGCGTCCGACATGTACATCTCCGGCGGCTCCAACGTCTATCCGCGCGAGATCGAGGAAGCTCTGCTACTGCATGACGCCGTCGCCGAAGCCTGCGTGGTCGGGCTGCCGGACCCGCGCTGGGGCGAATCCGGCACCGCCGTGCTGGTGCCCCGCGCCGGCGCCACCATCGACCCGGCCGCCATCCTCGCCCATCTCGACGGCCGCATCGCCCGCTACAAAATACCCGCTCGCGTTGTGGTGTGGGAGGCGTTGCCGAAGTCGGGGTATGGCAAGGTGACGAAGCGGGAGGTGATACGGTTGCTGGAGAAAGGATAAGTAACTCTTTTTATAAAAAAAGAAGAAAAAAACTTTTTATCCATTGAAGTGTACAGGATCTCCGCCGCACAGATGCAGCAGTGCGGATGAAAGTTTTTTGGTTTTTCTTCGAAAAGAGAACCCTTTCTTTTCACTTATGCGCCGAAGACGATCTTGCGAAAGAACACCCGGTCGAACCCATCCTGCCGGCCGCGCCCGGTCTCCTGCCAGCCGCTGCGTGCGTAGAGTGCGATATTCTCGGTCATCTTCTGATGGGTGTAGAGCCGCAATTCGGTGAACCCGCCGGCGCGCGCCCGTTCCTCGGCGAAGTCCAGCAGCGCCCGCCCGACGCCCTGTCCGTGCACGGCCGGCGCGACGGCGATGTTGTCCAGCAACAGGTAGCCATCCCGCGCCAGCAGCACCACCAGCCCGCAGACCGGCGCGCCCGCAACCCACACCACGCCATCGGCCACCAGCGCTGCGTAGTCGTCCAGCATCGGCCCCGGCCGTGTGCCGATGCGCGACACGTAGGGCGCATAGGCCGCCGCCACGATCTGCTCCACCGCCACCACGTCCGCCGCTGCCGCCCTGCGTATCGCCATGCCGCCTTCCCCTCACCGGCCAGTTGCGCCACCATATTCCCGCAAATCAGGGGGAAACCAACATGTGGCAGCCGAGCACCCGCTATCCCGATCCCAGCGTCGTGGTCCTGGACCCGGCATTCAACAAATACCGCCTGGCGCTGGCCTCAGTCGAGCAGCTCTACACCGGCTGCCGCTGGTCGGAAGGCCCGGTCTGGTTCGGCGACGCCCGCTGCCTGCTGTGGAGCGACATCCCGAACAACCGCATCCTGCGCTGGGACGAGGAAACCGGCGCCACCTCCGTCTTCCGCAAGCCGTCCAACAACGCCAACGGCAACACCCGCGATCGCCAGGGCCGCCTGGTCACTTGCGAGCACGATAGCCGCCGCGTGACCCGCACCGAATACGACGGCTCCATAACTGTCATGGCGGATAACTATAACGGCAAGAAACTGAATTCACCGAACGACGTGGTGGTGAAGTCGGATGGCTCGATCTGGTTCACCGATCCCACCTTCGGCATCCTCGGCTATTACGAGGGCCGCAAGGCCGAGTCCGAGCTCACCCCGGCGGTCTGGCGCATCGACGGCGAGAGCGGCGCGCTCAGCATGGTGGCCGACGATATCCCCGGCCCCAACGGCCTGGCCTTCTCGCCGGATGAGACGATCCTCTACGTCGTCGCCTCCCGCGCCGAACCGCGCGACATCCGCGCCTATGACGTGAGCGATGGCGGCAAGCTCAGCAATCCGCGCATCGTCGTGCACGGCGAGGGCGGCACGCCGGACGGCTTCCGGGTCGATGTGGACGGCAATCTGTGGTGCGGCTGGGGCATGGGCGATCCGGAGTTGGACGGCGTGCGCGTCTTCACCGCGCAGGGCCTGCCGATCGGCCATATCCGACTGCCGGAACGCGCCGCCAATCTGTGCTTCGGCGGCCGCCATCGCAACCGCCTGTTCATGGCCGCCAGCCACGGCCTGTACGCGCTCTACGTCAATACCCAGGGAGCCATCGGCGGATGAATTTCTGCGGCCTGCCGCCTGGCCCACCCGGCCCCGGCACACGGGCGGCGGTGCTCGGCGTGCCGTATGATTGCGGCATCCACCCGTTCCGCGTCGGCTCGCGTGAGGCGCCGGGGGCGGTGCGTCACGAATCCCGGCTGATGCGCCGCCACCATGCCAGCCAGGGCGACTTCGACGTATTGGCCCGCCTCAACGCCGTGGATTGCGGCGACGTGGTGCTGGTCGCCGGCCGCCCGCTGCTGGCCTTCCCGGCGATCGAGGCGGCCGCCGGCGCCATCTTGGATGCCGGCGCGGTGCCGGTGGCGATCTGCGGCGACGGCTCCGGCTCGCTGCCGCTGATGCGGGCTGCCGGGCGCCGCCATAAGGGGCTGGTGGCGCTGCATATCGACGCCCATACCGACGCCTACGAACCCGGCGAGGACGATCCGCTCGACCCCTCCACCCAGTTCACCCACGCCGCCAGCGAAGGCATCATCGACGTCGCCCGCTCCTGGCATGTCGGCATTCGCGGCTTCACCTACGTGCCCGGCGTGGTCGCCCGCGCCCGCGCGCTGGGCTACGGCGTGGTCACCACCGAAGAACTGCTGGCGCGCGGCTTCGCGCAGACCATGGCCCAGTTCCGCGACCAGGCCGCCGGGCGGCCGGTGTATCTGTGCTGGGACATGGACATCTTCGACCCCTCGGTGGCGCCCGGCGTCTGCACGCCGACCTGGGGCGGATTGTCGGCGCGCGAAGGGATCGAGCTGATGCGCAGCCTGTCGGGGCTGGACATCGTGGCGATCGACTTCAACACCGTCAGCCCGCCGCAGGACGTCGGCGGCCAGTCGGCGTTTCTGTGCGCGCATATGATGCTGGAGGCGATGCTGCTGCTGGCGCGGCAAGGGGTAGTTTAAGGAAGGTCTTCTTTTTGTGAACAAAAAGAAGCAAAAAAACTTTTCATCCATTGGAGTGTACGAGATCTCCACACCCCCGCTGTTGCAAGGCGAATGAAGTTTTTTGGTTCTTTTTTTTCAAAAAAGAACATCTTTCAATGAAAATCCCGCGACTTCGGCACCAACCGGGCATCGCGCGGATGATGGCCGCGCGGGGGTGCCGATTCACCGGCGGGTGCGTCGAACAGATGGCGCAGCGTGGCCGAGCGGTCCTCCACCGTGGCCGCCATCAGATGCACCACGTCGTCCTGGCTGCGCTGCACGCGGCCGTCCACCTGCATCAGCCGGGCCGCCATCACCTCGCGCCGGAAGGTTTCGAACAGGCTGGCCCAGAGGACGACATTGGTGATGCCGGTTTCGTCTTCCAGCGTGATGAAGATGGCGTTGCCCTTGCCGGGGCGCTGGCGCACCAGCACCAGGCCGGCGGTGCACAGCCGCGCGCCGTCGCGGCTGGCGGA
>DATJEA010000093.1:0-4659 GCA_035497095.1 Acetobacteraceae bacterium
CACGCGTTTTCCCGCATTCTGGCGCGGCACTACCATTTCGGCGTGCAGAACGGCATGCTGTGGGGCATCAGCGGCATCGACATCGCCGCCAAGGACGCGATCGGCCGGCTGATCGGCCAGCCGGTGTGCCGGCTGATCGGCGGGCGGCGGCTCGAGCGGGTGCCGATCTATGCCTCGGGCGGCTATATGACCGAGACTCCGCGCGCGGATTTCCGCCCGCAGATCGAGGCGATGGCGGCTTCCGGCCACCAGGCGGTGAAGATCAAGATCGGGCTCGGGCCGGGCAGCGACGTGGAGCGGGCCGGGATCGCCCGGGACATCCTCGGTGACGATGTCGAACTGCTGCTCGATATCAATTCCAATTACACATTCGATACCGCCACCGAGGCGTTCGAACGGCTGGCGCCGTACCGGCCCGGCTGGATCGAGGAGCCGCTGAGCCCGCAGGATATTGATGGCTATGCGCGGCTTCGGGGACGGGCGAAGCTGCCGATTGCCGCCGGGGAGGCGCTCTACACGGTGTTTGACTTCAAGCAACTGGTCGATCGTGGCGGCGTTGATGTGTTGCAGCCCGATCTGACGCTGTGCGGCGGCTTCTGGCAGGGGCGCAAGATCGCCGAACTGGCGCATGCCAACCATCTGCGGGTGTCGCCGCATGTCTGGGGCGGCGGCGTCGGCCTGGCGGCGGCGCTGCATTATATTTCGGCGCTTTCGGCCTCTCCGCATGCGGATAATATCCCCAAGCCGGTGCTGCTGGAGTATGATCTCGGCGCCAATCCGCTGCGCACCGAATTGTTGCGGCAGCCTATCCTGGCCAGGGACGGGTTCGTCGCGGTTCCGCAGGGGCCGGGCCTGGGCATCGAGATCGATGAGGACGCGCTGGCACGTTATGCCGTCTCCTGACCCTCTCGGCGTGACACCCGACGCGGCGGCTCCCGTGCTGCTGGTGCGGGATCTGAAGACCTATTTCTTCACCGATGCGGGGGTCATCAAGGCCGTCGACGGCGTCAGTCTGAGCGTCCGGGAGGGGGAGACGCTGGCCGTGGTGGGCGAATCGGGTTCCGGCAAATCCGTCACCGGCCTCACCGTCATGGGGTTGCTGGCGCGGACCACGGCGCGCGTGATGGGCGGCTCGATCGGGTTCGGCCGCCGCGACGGGACCGTGCTGGAGCTGACGTCGATTGCCGAAGCGGCCATGCAGCGCGTGCGCGGGCATGATATCGCGATGGTGTTCCAGGACCCGCTGTCGAGCCTCAATCCGGTGTTCAGCATCGGCGACCAGATCATGGAGCCGATCCGTATTCATACCGGCGCCGATGGACGCGAGGCGCGGGCGCGGGCGCTCGCCCTGCTGGCGCAGGTGGGGATTTCCGATCCCGAGGGCCGGATCGACGACTACCCGCACCAGTTTTCCGGCGGCATGCGCCAGCGCGTGATGATCGCGATGGCGCTGGCCTGCGATCCGCGCTTGCTGATCGCCGATGAACCGACGACCGCGCTCGACGTCACCATCCAGGCGCAGATCGTCGCCTTGCTGAAGCGGCTGCAAAGCGAGCGGCAGATGGCGATGATCTTCGTCAGCCATGACCTGAAACTGGTGAGCGAGATCGCCAGCCGGGTGGCGGTGATGTATTCCGGCCAGGTGGTCGAGGAGGGGGCGATCGCCGATGTGCTGAGCCGGCCGCGCCACCCGTATACGCGGGCGCTGCTCGATTGCATTCCGAGCCGGCGGGATGCCGCCGGCAACAGACGCATCCTGCACCCGATTCCAGGCTCTCCGCCGGACCCGCTGTCGCCGCCGCCGGGATGCCGCTTCCACCCACGCTGCCGCTATGGCGATGACCGCTGCCGCAGCGGCGATCCGGAGCTGCAACCGGTTGACCCGACGCATGCGACGCGGTGCCTGCGCTGGCGGGAGATCGAGCTGTGAGCGGCGCGGCCGGAGCGGGTTCCGCCATGCCGCCGCCGCTGGTCAGCGTCAGGGGACTGAGCAAGTATTTCGCGTCGGGCGGCGGCATGTTCGCGGCGGCGAAACCGCCGGTACGGGCGGTCGAGAGTGTCGATATCGACATCCGGCAGGGCGAGGTGCTGGGCGTCGTCGGCGAGTCGGGATGCGGCAAGTCGACGCTCGGGCGGCTCATCCTGCGCCTGATCGAGCCGACCAGCGGCAGCATCCGGTTCGCCGATCGCGACCTGGGTGGCCTCGGCGCGCGGGAGATGCGCCAGTTCCGCCGCCACATGCAGATGATCTTCCAGGACCCGTTCGGCAGCCTCAACCCGCGCATGACGGTGGGCGACGCGTTGCTGGAGCCGTTGGCGCTGCATCGCGGCCTGCACGGCGATGCGGCGCGGGCGGAGGCGGCCACGCTGCTGGAGAAGGTCGGGCTGTCCGGCGAGCATATGCAGCGCTACCCGCGCATGTTCTCCGGCGGCCAGCGCCAGCGTATCGCGGTGGCGCGGGCGCTGGCCTCGGGCCCGCGCTTCATCGTCGCCGACGAACCGGTATCGGCGCTCGATGTGTCGATCCAGGCCGAGGTGATCAATCTGCTGCAATCGCTACAGGCCGATCTCGATCTGACGCTGATGTTCATCAGCCACGACCTCTCGGTGGTCGAGACGATCAGCGACCGGGTGATGGTGCTCTATCTCGGGCGGGTGATGGAACTGGCGCCCACCGAGGCGCTGTTCGCCAGCCCGCAGCACCCCTATAGCGCCGCGCTGCTACAGGCCGCCCCCGGCATGGCGGCGGCGCGGCGACATATTCTGAAGGGCGAGATACCGAGCGCCTCCAATCCGCCATCGGGATGCGTCTTCCGCACGCGCTGCCCGTTCGCCATCGACGAGTGCGCCAGGGCGGTTCCGCCGCTTCACCAGGTGGCGCCGCAGCATTTCAAGGCCTGCATCCGTGATGACCTCGCGCTCTGAACTGTTTGACCCGGCCAGGCCGGTGCTGGTGATCGGCGGGCGCGGCTTCGTCGGCTCGCACATCGTTCGCGGCCTGCTCGCCGCCGGGCTCGCGGCCCATGTCTACGGCCCGCCGATGGCGAGCGATCTGCTGGCCGACTGCCGCGGCCGGTTCGGCGAAACGCACGGCACGGTGGAGGATCAGCAGGCGATCGCCGCCGCGCTGCGGGCGAGCGGCGCCGGCGCGGTGATCACCACGGCAGCCTATGCCGGCGGCAACCAGGGCCTGATGCGGGGAGGCGAGGCCGACGCCGACAAGGCGATGGCGGTCAATGTCGAGGGCTTCCGCCGCACGCTGGAGGCGGCCCATCGCCAGGGGGTGCGGCGGGTGGTCTGGGCCGACTCCACGGTGGTCTATGGCCGCGCCGGACTCTATGCGAAGGCGCGGGTGGACGAGGATGATGTGCGGCGCCCGGCCACCGTCTACGGCCTCACCAAGGTGCTCGGCGAAGACATCGCGCAATACTACCGCGACCGGCACGAGATGGACGTGATCGGCCTCAGGATGTCGCTGCTGCTCGGCCCGGATCTGTGGTACCAGGGCGCGGCCAGCGCCATCGCCGGGGTGATCAGGAGCGCCGTGCCCGGCGGCGTGCACAAGGTTGCCTTCCACGACGAACCCATCGACCTGATGCATGTCGCCGACGTCGCCCGCGCAACCCTGCTGGCGCTTCGCAGCTCACGTGCTCTCGATGCCGTCTACAACATCAATGGCTTCACCGCATCGCTCGGCGAGATCGCCCGCAAGGTGGCGGCGGCGGTGCCCGGCTACCGGGTGGAGCACGAAATCCAGCCGGCGCCGTTCGTCTTTCCCCTCATCAGCGACCGGCGCTTTCGCGAAGCGACCGGCTATGCGCCGGCCCGGTCGCTCGACGACGTCATCACCGAACTGGCCGGAACAGGAGTTCAGACATGATCGAAGCCCGCCTGGCCGAACTCGGCATCACGCTGCCGGAGGCCGCCACGCCCTCGTTCAGCTACGTGCCGGTCACGCTGCACAATGGCGTCGCCTATGTCAGCGGCCAGATGCCGAAGGTCGATGGCGAGGTGCGGGTGTTCGGCAAGGTCGGGCGCGAGGTCGACCTGGAGACGGCCCGCGAGCAGGCGCGGATCTGCATCCTGCAAGGGCTCGCCTGCCTGCGTGCCGCGCTCGGTTCGCTTGATCGGGTCGAGCGCGTATTGAAGATCAACGGCTTCGTCGCGTCGGCGCCGGGGTTCAATGCCCAGCCCAAGGTGCTCGACGCCGCGTCGGATCTGCTGATGGAGATTTTCGGCGATCCGGGGCGCCATGCCCGGGTGGCCGTTGGCGTCGCCGAACTGCCGCGCAACGCCGCGGTGGAGATCGAACTGACGGTTGCCTTCACCGACTGAGCAAGAGATTGCCGTCGTTCCATTCGATATCGCTCCGCTGTGGAAGTTCAACAACCAACAAGCTCAGGGATCTCAAGATGTTCCACGAAAACAAACTCAGCCGCAGAACCGCTCTCCGCGCCATGCTCGCGGGCACCACCATCCTGTGTGCCAGCCCGATCCTGCCGGCCTTCGCCAAGACCGAGGGATTGTATGGCCCGGTTCCGGACAAGCCGGTCATCGGCGGCCGCCTCAACATGGGCCTGCTGGTCGAGCCGCCATCGCTCGACCCGTTCCACCAGGGGGCGGACGCGCGCATCCGCATCACCGTGCTGATCTATCAGG
>DATJEA010000094.1:0-1799 GCA_035497095.1 Acetobacteraceae bacterium
CCGCGCCGCCTCGGCCATCGCCGCCGGGTCGCAGCCGGCCAGTTGCAGCGAACTCGGGCTGCCGTCCATGCCGGCCATGCGCAACGTCGCCTGATTCTCGCGGATCATCGCCCAGGAGGCGATCATCTCGCTGACCACCAGCCCCGCGCCGAGGTCGCGCGCCAGCCGGCGGAACGGCAGGTCGGTGACGCCGGACATCGGCGCCAGGATCACCGGAATGTCGATCACCACACCGCCGAGGTCGATCGGCTGCAACGGACGGAATTGCGGCGTGGGAGTGGAGGAATTGCCTATCATTTGGGCAAAATAGGCCGGGCGGCGGCTCGGTGCAATCCGCACGGAGCAGTTGACGCATCGCCCGCGCGCGGCGAGTTTGCCGCATGTCCGCCCCACCGCCCCGCTTCGCCGCACTGCTGCTGGCCGCCGGTTCCGGCAGCCGGTTCGGCGCCGCCACCGCCAAGCAGTTTCTGTCCATTGCCGGCCAGCCGGTGCTGCGCCACGCCGCCCGGGCATTGCTGGCCGAAGGGGCCGTGCTGCAACCGGTCGGCGACCCGGAAGCGATCGCCAACGCTTTGGCCCGGCTCGATTTCCTGCCCCCCGTCGCCGGCGGCGCCACCCGCCAGGACAGCGTCCGCGCCGGGCTGGAGGCGCTGGCCGCGCACGCGCCGCAGATCGTGCTGGTGCATGACGGCGCCCGCCCGCTGATCCCCGCCGGCACCATCGCAGCCCTGCTCGAAGCCCTGCGCACCCACTCAGGCGCGATCCCGGCGGTGCCGGTCGCCGACACGCTGAAACGCGGGACTGACGGCACGATCGCCGCCACCGTGCCGCGCGAAAACCTGTTCCGCGCCCAGACCCCGCAGGCCTTCCATTTCCCGCTGCTGCTGGCGCTGCACCGCGCCGCCGGCCCCGGCGCCACCGATGACGCCGCCATCCTCGAAGCAGCCGGCCACAGCGTCGCGCTGGTCGCCGGCAGCGAGGACAATATCAAGCTGACCTATCCGGAGGATCTCGTGCGCCTGGACCGCATCCTGGCCGCCACCCTGCTGCCGCGCGTCGGCACCGGCTATGACGTGCATGTGCTGGCCGCCGGCCGCAAGCTGATCCTGTGCGGCATCGAAGTGCCGCATGATCAGGGCCTTACCGGCCATTCCGATGCCGATGTCGGCATCCATGCGCTGTGCGACGCGATCTACGGCGCGCTGGCCGAAGGCGATATCGGCCGCCACTTCCCGCCCAGCGACGCCGCCTACAAGGACGCCGATTCCGCCCGCTTCCTGCGCCACGCCGCCGCCCGCATCGCCGCCCGCGGCGGCCGGCTGGCCAATGCCGATGTGACGCTGATCTGCGAACAGCCGAAAATCACCCCGCACGCGCCCTCGATGATCGCCCGGCTGGCCGAGCTGCTCGGCGTCGAGGCCAGCCGCATCAGCGTCAAGGCCACCACCAGCGAACGCCTCGGCTTCACCGGCCGCATGGAAGGCATCGCCGCCCAGGCGGTGGCCACCCTATTGCTGCCGGATTAGGCAGATCGGAGCCCCCCATGCCCAGCACCGCCCCACCCGCCGAAACAGCCTGGCTGCTGCATCACGTGCTCGGCTTCGATGCCATGAGCGAGGCGGAAACCCTTGCCATCCTTGAAGAATCGACCAAACTTGCCGAGGGCGTGATGGCGCCGCTGGACGCCGCAGGTGATCGGACCGGCGCCCGCTTCAGCGATGGCCGCGATGCCGACCCAGCCGCCCTCGGCGTAGGCGCGGTAGGCGGCCTGAAAGCCGTCCGGCAGGGCGACGCGGCCA
>DATJEA010000095.1:0-5046 GCA_035497095.1 Acetobacteraceae bacterium
TTTGCTTCTTTTTGTTCACAAAAAGAAGACTTGCTTCACTTGACCAGATTCGTTGGCGTCTTGCCGGCCAGCACGGCGTCGATGCCGTCGAGGGCGAGGTGGCCCATGGCGTCGCGGGTTTCGGTGGTGGCGCTGCCGAGATGGGGCAGCAGGACGACGTTTTCCAGCGCCCGGTAGCCGGGGTTCATGTTCGGTTCGCCGGCATAGACGTCGAGGCCGGCATAGCCGATATGGCCGGATTTGAGGGCGGCGATCACCGCGTCGTCGTCGACCAGCGTGCCGCGGGCGGCGTTGGCCAGGATGGCGCCGCGCGGCAGGCGGGCGATGCGGGCGGCGTTCAGCCATTTCAGCGTGCTGGCGCCGCCGGGGGCGTTCAGGCTCAGCACGTCGCAGGCCGGCAGGAAGGTTTCGTCGGAGGCGTGGAAGGTGGCGCCATGCTCCAGTTCCGGCGGCAGGCGGGCGATGTCGTGGTAATGCACCTGCATGTCGAAGGCGCGGGCGATGCGGGCCAGTTCGCGGCCGATGCGGCCCATGCCGAAGATGCCGAGGCGGCGACCGGAGACCAGGGTGCCCATCAGCTGGGTCGGCGCCCAGCCCTCCCATTTGCCGGCGCGGACCAGGCGCTCGCCCTCGCCGGCGCGGCGGGCGGCGGCCAGGATCAGCAGCATCGCGCATTCGGCGGTGGCGACCGAGAGCACGTCCGGCGTGTTGACCACCTTGATGCCGCGGGCATGCGCTGCGGGGACGTCGATATGCTCGTAGCCGACGCTGAAGGTGCCGACCACGCGCACGCTGTCCGGCAGGGCGGCCATGGTGGCGGCATCGATGCGGTCGGCGGCGCAGGCCAGGATGGCGTCGGCGCCCTGGGCGAGGGCGAGGATATCGGCGCCGGTGCGGGGGGTGTCGGCCTCGTTGAGGCGGGCGGTATAGTCTCGGGCGCACCTGGCCTCGATGGCGGCGGGGAGCTTGCGGGTGACCAGGAGGACGGGCTTCGGCATGGGTGGGGTCCTTTTAGGCGAGGAAGGAAGAATCTTCTTTTTGTGAACAAAAAGAAGCAAAAAGACTTTTTATCCATTGGAGTGTACGCACGCGCCACCACTCAGGTGTTGCAAGGCGAATGAAGTTTTTTTGGTTCTTT
This sequence comes from Acetobacteraceae bacterium, assembly GCA_035497095.1. Taxonomy (GTDB): domain Bacteria; phylum Pseudomonadota; class Alphaproteobacteria; order Acetobacterales; family Acetobacteraceae; genus 70-18. Next base: position 1,139 of record DATJEA010000095.1, read on the forward strand.
TTTCAAAAAAGAACTGCTTCCCTTACTTCCATAAGGGATCAATCGGCGGCTTGCCGGCCAGCACGGCGGCGATGTTGTCGAGTGCGCGGTAGCCCATGGCGTTGCGGGTTTCCACCGTGGCGCTGCCCATGTGCGGGCAGAGGAAGGTGTTGGGCAGGTCGGCGAAGCGGGTGTCGAACTCCGGTTCGGCGCGGAACACGTCGAGTCCGGCGGCGAACAGGTGGCCGCTGGCGAGGGACTCGTAGAGGGCGTCCTCGTCGACCAGGCCGCCGCGGGAGGTGTTGACGAAGACGGCGCCTTTGGGGAGCAGGGCGAGGGTTTCGGCGTTGATGATCGAGGCGGTTTCGGGGCCGCCGGGGGCGTGCACGGTGAGGATGTCGCAGTGCGGCAGCATGGCGCGCAGGTCGGCGAAGTATTCGGCGCCCTGTTCGAGCTCAGGCGGCAGGCGGGAGCGGTTGCAGTAGAGGATGCGCATGCCGAAGCCGCGGGCGCGGGTGGCGACCTCGCGGCCGATGCGGCCCATGCCGAGGATGCCGAGGGTTTTGCCGGCGACGCGCAGGCCCATCATTTCGCCCAGGCCGTAGCCGTGCCGCCAGCCGCGGCGCATGATGGCGTCGTATTCATGGGCGCGGCGGCAGGCGTTGAGGATCAGCATGAAGGCCAGGTCGGCGGTGCACTCGTTCAGCACCTCTGGCGTGTTGGTGACCGGCAGGCGGCGCGCCTTGGCGGCCTCGATGTCGATATGTTCGGTGCCCACGCTGCAGGTGGCGAGGATTTTCACGTGCGCCGGAATGGCGGCGATGATCTCGGCCGGGTAGCGGACGTGGGAGGTGATCATCAGCGCGTCGGCCCGGTGGTCGGCCAGCGCGCGCAGCACCTCCTCGGCGGTCATCGAGGCGCCGTTATACGGGCTGTCGTATTCGGCGTGGACGCGGGTGGCGACATCGGGTGCGATCTGGCGGCTGACGATCAGGCGCGGCTTCATGGCTTTCTCCCCGGCTTTGCCGCCGTTATGCCGTTTCGCGGGCGGTTGCGGAAGGGGGCGCGGCGGGGCAGGGTGCGCCGGCTATGCAGGAGGGATCGCGATGCTGCCCAATCTCACCCCGGATGTGGCGCTGGCCGAGCGCCTGTTCGACACGCTGCGCGAACGCAGTTTCGATGGGGTGGGGGTGACGCGCGACGCCTATGGGCCTGGCGAGCGGATGGCGCATGCGCTGCTGCGCGGCGAGGCGGCGGCACTGGGGTTGGAGACGGCGGCCGATCCGGCGGGCAATCTGCTGATGGTGCTGCCGGGGGCGGACCGGGCGGCGAAGCGGGTGGTGCTGGGCAGCCATCTGGATTCGGTGGCGCAGGGCGGCAATTTCGATGGCGCGGCCGGGGTGTTGGCCGGGCTGGCGGCGGTGGCGGGGATGCGGCGGGCCGGGTTCCGGCCGGCGCGGGACGTGGTGGTGCTGGCCAATCGGGCCGAGGAGGCCGGCGCCTGGTTCCCGACCAGCCTGCCGGGCAGCCGGGCGGCGCTGGGCCGGCTGCCGGCGGAGGCGCTGGAGATCGCGCGGCAGGATACCGGGCGGAGCCTGGCGGCGCATATGGCCGAGGAGGGGTTCGACCCCGAGGCGGTGCGGGCGGGCAAGTGTCTGCTGCCGCCGGAGAGCATCGCCGCCTATCTGGAACTGCATATCGAGCAGGGGCCGGTGCTGGAGGCGGAGGGGATTCCGCTCGGCGTGGTGACCGGGCTGCCGGGGTCGCTGCGGCTGCGCGATGCGGCGGTGTTCGGAGAATATAATCACTCCGGGGCGACGCCGCGGAAGTATCGCGCCGATGCGGCGGTAGCGCTGGCGGAACTGGTCTATCGGCTGGATGAGCATTGGGCGCGGCTGGAGGCGCGCGGGCAGCGGCTGGTCTGCACGTTCTGCACCATGGGGACGACGGCCGAGGCGGGCTTCACCAAGGTGCCTGGCGAGGCGCGGTTTCAGTTGGATGTGCGCAGCACCGACGCGGCGGCGCTGGCGGCGATGGAGGTGGAGTTGCAGCGCCTGGTGGCCGAGATCGGGCCGCGGCGCTGGGTACGGTTCGAGCTCGGGCGGTTGCAGAAGATCGCGCCGACGCCGATGGATGCCGAGGTGCAGACCGGGCTGGCGCGGGCGGCCGAGGCGCTGGGGATCGAGCATCGGGTGATGCCGTCGGGCGGCGGGCATGACGCGGCGAGCTTCGCGCAGGCCGGGGTGCCGGCGGGGATGCTGTTCGTGCGCAACCAGCATGGCAGCCATAATCCCAACGAGGCGATGCGGATGGAGGATTTCGCCAAGGGCGCGGCGGTGGTGACGCGCTGGGCGGCGGCGATGGCCGGATGATTGAAAAGTTTTTTTGGTTCTTTTTGTTCACAAAAAGAACTGCTTGCTTGCCAGCCCCGCCGCCCGGCGGTTGACTGCGGCCTCATTTACCAATGGATGCACCCATGGCTTCTGCCCGCTTGGCCGTCGATATCGGCGGCACCTTCACCGATCTCGCCCTGGAGCATGAGGGGCGGCGCAGCACCACCAAGGTGCTGACCACACAGGCGGCGCCGGAGCTGGGGGTGTTGGCCGGTATTCGCACGATTCTGGCGGCGGCCGGGGTGGCGGCCGGGGATATCTCGATCCTGATCCATGGCACGACCCTGGCGACCAATGCGGTGATTGAGCGCAAGGGGGCCAGAACGGCGCTGGTGACCACCGAGGGGTTCCGCGACGTGCTGGCGCTGGGCAATGAGAGCCGCTACGACCAGTACGACCTCAATATCGTGCTGCCGGAACCGCTGGTACCGCGGCATTTGCGGCTCACTGTGCCGGAGCGGCTGGACAATGAGGGCCATGTGCTGCTGCCGCTGGATGAAGCGGCGGTGCGCGGGCTGGCGCCGGTGTTGAAGGCCGAGGGCGTCCAGAGTGTCGCGGTGGGGTTCATGCATGGGTTCGTCAATCCGGTGCATGAGCGGCGGGTGCGGGAGATTCTGGCCGAGGCGCTGCCGGGGGTGCCGGTCTGCCTGTCCTGCGAAGTGTCGCCGGAGATGCGCGAGTGGGAGCGGTTTTCCACCACCGTGGCGAATGCCTATGTGCAGCCGCTGATGGCCAGCTACCTGGGGCGGCTGGAGATGGCGCTGCATGCGATGGGAATGGCGGCGCCGGTGTTTTTGATGCTGTCGGGCGGCGGGCTGACGACGATCGAGACGGCGTGCCGGTTCCCGATCCGGCTGGTGGAGAGCGGGCCGGCCGGCGGGGCGATCTTCTCGGCCTACGTGGCGCGGCAATGCGGGCTGGATCGGGTGCTGTCGTTCGACATGGGTGGGACGACGGCGAAGATCTGCCTGATCGATGACTACAAGCCGCAGACGTCGCGGACGTTCGAGGTTGCGCGGGTCGGGCGGTTCCGCAAGGGATCGGGGCTGCCGCTGAGGATTCCGGTGATCGAGATGGTGGAGATCGGTGCCGGCGGCGGCAGCCTGGCCAGTGTGGATTCGATGGGGCGGATCGCGGTGGGGCCGGAGAGCGCCGGGGCCAGTCCGGGGCCGGCCTGTTACGGGCAGGGCGGTACGCGGCCGGCGGTGACCGACGCCAACCTGGCGCTGGGGCGGTATGATCCGCATCGGTTTGCCGGCGGCAGCCTGGTGCTGCACCCCGACGCGGGGCTGGCGGCGCTGGCCGAGCATGTCGGCGGCAGGCTGGCGCTGTCGGCCGAGATGGCGGCGCTCGGGGTGGTGGAGATGGTCGACGAGAACATGGCCAACGCGGCGCGGGTGCATGCGATCGAATCCGGCAAGACCTATGACGGGCGCACGATGATCGCATTCGGCGGCGGCGGGCCGGTGCATGCCTGCCGGGTGGCGGAGAAGATCGGCATCGACCGGGTGCTGGTGCCGTCCGGCGCCGGGGTGG
>DATJEA010000096.1:0-11543 GCA_035497095.1 Acetobacteraceae bacterium
GCCGCGCAGTCGGTCAGCGAATTCCACGAGATTACCCGCCGGCACGGCTTCACCCCGATCGGCTGGCTCGACCATCTCGGCCTGCTCGGCGAGCGCTCGATCATCGGCCACGGCATCTTCCTCGACGATCATCCATCGACCCCCTGGCACACCAAGAACGACCTGGCGCTGCTGGCCGATACCGGCACCACAGTGGCGCATTGCCCGACGGTGTTCGCCCGGCGCGGCATCACGCTGAAGGATGTCGGCCGCTATCGCCGCGCCGGCGTCAACATGGGCGTCGGCACCGACACGTTCCCGCATAACATGATCGACGAGATGCGGCTGGCGATCTATCTGGCCCGCACCCAGGCCGACAACCCGCGCACGCTGAACGCCGCCGAGCTGTTCACCGCGGCCACCATCGGCGGCGCCCGCGCGCTGGGGCGGGACGATATCGGCCGCCTGGCGCCCCATTGCCGGGCCGATATGGTTATGGTGGATACCAATCTGCCGCGCATGAAGCCGGGCCGCGACCCGCTGCGCAGCCTGATCTACTCGGCCGGCGACCGCGCCGTGCATACCGTGTTCGTCGACGGCCAGAAGGTGGTCGAGGCCGGCCGCTTGCTCACCATGGACTATGCCGCCGCCGCCGAGGCGCTGCACGAGGCGCAGGCGCGGGTGATGGCCAAGGTGCCCGAACTCGACTGGGACCATCGCCACGTCGACCAGATTTCCCCGCCATCCCTCAGGACCGCATGACCGACCAGCCACTGCTTTCGATCGAGAATCTGCGCACCGTGTTCCAGACCAGGGCAGGCGAAATCGCCGCGGTGGACGGCGTTTCGCTGTCCGTCGCGCGCGGCAAGACACTGGGCATCGTCGGCGAGAGCGGCTGCGGCAAGTCGATCCTGTCGCTGTCCACCATGCGGCTGGTGCCCTCGCCCGGCCGCATCGCCCAGGGCCGCATCATGTTCGACGGCACCGACCTGCTCGGCCTGGCGCCAGATGCGATGCGCGCCATGCGTGGCCGCCGCATCGCGATGATCTTCCAGGAGCCGATGACCAGCCTGAACCCGGTCTACACCGTCGGCCACCAGATCATGGAGGCGATGCGGGTGCATGACCGCGCCGCCAGCCAGGCCGCACTGCGCGACCGCGCCATCGCCGCACTCGACCGGGTGCGCATCCCGGCGCCGACCCGCCGGCTCGACGAATACCCGCACCAGATGTCCGGCGGCATGCGCCAGCGGGTGATGATCGCCATGGCGCTGGCCTGCGAGCCGGACCTGCTGATCGCCGACGAACCGACCACGGCGCTCGATGTCACCGTGCAGGCGCAGATTCTCGACCTGCTGCGTGACCTGCAGGCGCAATCCGGCATGGCGATCGTGCTGATCACCCATGATCTCGGAGTGGTGGCCGAAATGGCCGACGAGGTGGCGGTGATGTATGCCGGCCGGGTGGTGGAGCGCAGCAGCGGCACGGCGGTGTTCGACGATCCGCAGCACCCCTACACGCTCGGCCTGCTCGGCAGCATCCCGAAGCTGGAGGAGCACCATGACCGGCTGATGGCGATCGAGGGCGCGGTGCCGCCGCCATTCGCGCTGCCCTCCGGCTGCCGCTTCCACCCGCGCTGCGTGTTCGTCGCCGCCGAATGCAAGCGCGAGGATCCGGCGCTGCGGCAGATCGGCGCCGAGCCGCATCTGGTCGCCTGCCTGCGCGCGCCGGTCGAGGAATTGCCGGTGGAAGAACTGACGGCATGACCGAAGAGGTGCCGCTGCTGGAGGTCGAGGGCATCGCCAAGCACTACCCGGTCAGCCGCGGCCTGGTGTTGGCCCGTAATGTCGGCACCGTGCGGGCGGTGGACGGCATCTCGTTCAAGCTGTTCCGCGGCGAAACGCTGGCGCTGGTCGGCGAATCCGGCTGCGGCAAATCCACCACCGCCCGGCTGGTGCTGCGGCTGATCGAACTCAGCGCCGGTAGCGTGCATTTCGAGGGTGCCGACATCACCACGCTGGGCGGCGCCAGGCTGCGCGCGCTGCGGCGGCGGATGCAGATTGTCTTCCAGGACCCGTTCGCCTCGCTCAACCCGCGCATGACGGTGGGTGGCATCCTGGAGGAACCGCTGATCGTGCACGGCGTCGGCAATGCGATGGAGCGGCGCGCGCGGGTCAACCGGCTGCTCGATCTGGTCGGCCTGGCTTCCTACCACGCCGGGCGCTACCCGCATGAATTCTCCGGCGGCCAGCGCCAGCGCATCGGCATCGCCCGCGCGCTGGCGGTGGAGCCGGCGCTGGTGGTGTGCGACGAGCCGGTTTCGGCGCTGGACGTGTCGATCCAGGCGCAGGTGGTCAATCTGCTGAAGGATTTGCAGGGCGAACTCGGGCTGTCCTACCTGTTCATCGCCCATGACCTGGCGGTGGTGAAACACATGGCTGACCGCATCGCGGTGATGTATCTCGGCCGCATCGTCGAGATCACCACCAAGGACGCGCTGTTCACCCGCCCGCTGCACCCCTATACCCGCACCCTGCTGTCGGCGATCCCACGCCCCGACCCGCATCGCCGCACCGCCCACCAGGTGGCCGGCGGCGACGTGCCGAGCCCGATGGACATCCCGCCCGGCTGCCGCTTCCACACCCGCTGTCCGTTCGCCACCGAGATCTGCCGCACCGACGACCCGGTGCTGCGCGCGCCGGCCATCCCCGGCCTGGACCCCGGCCACCTCACCGCCTGCCACCACGCCGAGACGCTGCCGGACGCCGCCGCCGCCGACGCCTTCAACGCCACCGCCCCGGCGGCGGCGCGGCGGCTGGCGCTCTACGCCGGGCGGCGGAGCGGCGCCGGAAGTCCCGCCGGCCATTGACCTCGGCGTGCCCGGCCGCGACAACGGGCCGGACACATCAGCAGACAATGGATCAGGCGACATGAATGGTATTGACGAAAAGCTGCACGCGGCGCTGACCGAAGTAAGCCGCCGCAACGCCGGCGAGACCGAGTTTCTCCAGGCCGTCTACGAGGTATTGGAGAGCCTGGGCCGGGTGATCGCCAAGCATCCGCATTTTCTCGACCTGGCGTTGATTGAGCGGCTCTGCGAACCGGAGCGGCAGATCATCTTCCGCGTGCCGTGGATGGACGATGCCGGCCAGGTGCAGATCAATCGCGGCTTTCGCGTGCAGTTCAACTCCGCGCTCGGACCATACAAGGGCGGCATGCGCTTCCATCCGTCGGTCAATCTCAGCATCATCAAGTTCCTCGGCTTCGAGCAGACCTTCAAGAACGCGCTCACCGGCATGCCGATCGGCGGCGGCAAGGGCGGCTCCGATTTCGACCCCAAGGGCCGCTCCGACGGCGAGGTGATGCGGTTCTGCCAGTCGCTGATGACCGAACTGCACCGCCATATCGGCGAATACGGCGACGTGCCGGCCGGCGATATCGGCGTCGGCGGGCGCGAGATCGGCTATATGTTCGGCCAGTACAAGCGCCTCACCAACCGCTATGAGGCCGGCGTACTCACCGGCAAGCCGCTGGCGCTGGGCGGTTCGCGCGCCCGCACCGAGGCGACCGGCTATGGCAACACCTATTTCGTCGAGGCGATGCTGAAAACCCGCGGCACCGATTTCGCCGGCAAGAAGGTGGTGGTCTCGGGTTCCGGCAACGTCGCGATCTATACCATCGAGAAGGCGCAGGCGTTCGGCGCCACCGTCATCGCCTGCTCCGATTCGAGCGGCTATGTGGTCGACGAGGCCGGCATCGACCTCGCATTGCTGAAGGAAATCAAGGAGGTGCGGCGCGAGCGGATCGCGCAATACGCCAGGCTGCGCGGCGCCGGCGCGCATTTCATCGCCGCCGGTGCCGGCAGCATCTGGACCGTGCCGTGCGATGTGGCGATGCCATCGGCGACCCAGAACGAGCTTTCCGGCAAGGATGCGCGGGCGCTGGTGAAGAACGGCGTGCTGGCGGTGGGCGAAGGTGCCAACATGCCCTCGACCCCCGAGGCGGTCAGGGTGTTCCGCGATGCCGGCGTGCTGTTCGCGCCCGGCAAGGCGGCCAATGCCGGCGGCGTCGCCACCTCGGCGCTGGAGATGCAGCAGAACGCCAGCCGCGACAGTTGGACCTTCCAGAAGACCGAGGCCCGGCTGGCGGCGATCATGCGCGACATCCACGACGTCTGCTACCGCACCGCCGAGGAGTACGGCGCGCCGGGCGACTACGTACTCGGCGCCAACATCGCCGGCTTCATCCGCGTGGCCGACGCGATGCGGATGCTCGGCGTGGTGTGAACACCGACGGCGCTTGCTTGGCGACCCCGCCCCGGCGCGTTATGGGTGGGTGGCAATACAGGGAGGACCGCCACATGGATTTCACCCTCGTCTCGCCGCGCACCATGGTGATCGGCGGCGGCGCCGTCGGCCGGGTGGCCGAGGTGCTGGCCCGCTTCGGGCTGTCACGCCCGTTACTGGTCACCGACCCGTTCATGGTCTCCTCCGGCATGGCGCAGCGCGTGCTGGAGCCGCTGGCCACGGCCGGCATCACCGCCGCGGTGTTCAGCGACACCGTGCCCGACCCCACCGACACCGTGATCGCGGTCGGCGTGAAGGCGCTGCGGGCCGGCAATTATGACTGCCTGATCGGCCTCGGTGGCGGCTCGCCGATGGATACCGCCAAGGCGATGGCGATCCTGGCCGCCGGCGACCTGCCGATGAGCGCCTATAAGGTGCCGTATGCCGCCGATCACGGCGCGCTGCCGGTGATCGCCATCCCGACCACCGCCGGCACCGGCAGCGAGGTCACCCGCTTCACCGTGATCACCGACGTGGCGCGCGACGAGAAGATGCTGATCGCCGGGCTCGGCGCGCTGCCGCTGGCCTCGATCGTGGATTACGAACTGACCTTCAGCGTGCCGAAGCGCACCACCGCCGATACCGGCGTCGACGCGCTGAGCCACGCGCTGGAGGCGTTCGTCTCCAAACACGCCAACCCGTTCAGCGATGCCCAGGCGCTGTCGGCGATGCAGTTGATCGGCGCCAACCTGCTGACCGCGTATCACGAGCCGAACAACCGCGCGGCGCGCGAGGCGATGATGCTCGGCGCGATGCAGGCCGGGCTGGCGTTCTCCAACGCCTCGGTGGCGCTGGTGCATGGCATGTCGCGCCCGATCGGCGCGCATTTTCACGTGCCGCACGGGCTGTCGAACGCGATGCTGCTGCCGGCGGTCACCCGCTTCGGCCTCGGCCACGCGCTGGCGCGCTATGCCACCGCCGGGCGCAATGTCGGCTTCGCCAGACCCGGCGACAGCGATGAGACCGCCGCCAACAAGCTGGCCGACGGGCTGGCCGGCTGGAACGCCGCATTGGCCGTGCCGACGCCGCCGGCCTACGGCATCGACCCGGCGACCTGGGAGGCGAAGCTGGAACTGATGGCCGACCAGGCGCTGGCCTCGGGCAGCCCGGCCAACAACCCGAGGGTGCCGGACAAGGGCGAGATCATCGCGCTGTATCGCGCGGTCTGGGCCGCCAACGCCTGATCAGCCGCCTGCTGCCAGCCGGGCGCTACTGCCAGTGCGCCGGCACCCACACCCATTCGCGGCCACGCCGCTCCCATTGCCCGCGCACCCAGTGGGCGCCACCGGCACGCGCGACATAGCGACCAGGGATCCAGGCATAGGCGCGTCCGTTCCACTGATAATGCCCCGGCTGCCACACCGCGGCGGGCCGTGGCGCCGGCGGTATCACCTCGACGCGCGGCGCCGGCACCGGCGGATAGGGGTTGGCCGGCTCCACCACGCAGCCGGCAACCGAGAGCAATAGCCCCGCCAGCACAGCGGCGCGGGTCAGCATGGGAACAGTCCGGGAGTGAGCCATAGCAGTCTCCGCAGTTACATTTGGAGATGTATGGCACGCGCCGGCGGGTTGCCAAGCGCCACCCCGTCACTTCCGCGTGTGGAGCCGGGCCTACAGCCAGTGCGCCGGCACCCAGTGGCATGGCCCCGGCACCCGGTCGCGTGCCCAGTAACCCTCGAACCACTGGTTGCTGGTCACGCTGCTGCGCAGGATCCACTGGCCCGGCCGCCAGCGATAGCCGCTGCCGTTCCACTCCCAGTAGCCGGGCTGCCAGATCTGCTGATGCTCGCTCACCGGCGGCTTCGGCCGAATTTCGTTCTGCGGCGGCGGAGGCACCGGGCAGGCGCCGGTATTCTCCTCCACCGTGCTGCAGCCGGACAGCGCGAGGCCGGCGACCAGCGTGACCGCCAGCAGGGGCAACGGAAGGCGCATGTGTAGTCTCCCAATGTGTTACCGATGATCTAGGCGATCCCAGGCCCGGCCCCAAGCCCCACCGCCCGTCCGGGCGGAATTACCCGCTGCGGCGCAGCGGGTCGCGGCCAGTTTCATGCCGCGACGCCACCGACCGTGGATCCGGCCCCCTGTGCATCCCGCGCCAGCACCGTCTCGCAGGCCGCCAGCACGTCGGCCACGCCGATCACCCGCAGGCAGGCGACACCGTGCGGGCATTGCGACGTCAGGGCAAGGTGGCAGGGCGCGCAGGCGGCGTCGCCGGCCACCACCACCACGTTGTCGCCGGCCACCCGCCATACCTCGCGGGTCGCGGCGCCGGAATGCACGCTGACCGTCGCCACCCCCAGGCTGCCGGCCAGATGGGTCAGGCCGGAATCCATCCCCACCATCAGCCGCGCCCCGGCCAGTATGGCGGGCGCCTCCGACAGTGATACCTTGCCGGTCAGGTCGGTCACCTGCTCCGGCGCCAGCCCGGCCGCGATCCGGGCACCCAGTGCCTGGTCGTCGGGTCCGCCGATGATCACGATCCGCAGCCCGTGCCGCCGCACCAGCGCCTGCGCCAAAGCGGCCATGCGCGTGATGTCCCAGACCCGCAGCGGCGCCCCGGCGCCGGGCGCCAGCACCGCATAGGGGCCCTGCGGCAACGTCTGGCCGGGGATCACCAGCACTTCGGCCGGCCGCTGCGCCGGCCGCACCGCGTCCAGCGTGGCCGCAACCAGCAGCACCAGCCTGGTGCGGGCATGCAAAGGGTGCTCGCCGCGCGACAGCGCGACATGCTCCATATCCGGCAAGGCGATGTCCAGCGCCACGCCCTCGGCCGCGTAGCCGGCCCGGACATCGGCCCGCACCAACGGCAGCAAGCCGCGCGTATCGGTGTCGTGGCGCAGGTCGATCGCCAGCCCGAACTCCCCGAGACCGGCCAGAATCGCGGCGAATTGCGGGATCATCGCGATCCGCTCGGCCGCCGTGCCGGCATATCTGGCGCCAAGATAGTCGAATTGCACGACATGATCGACCAGCCCGCTGGTCCGCGCCAATGCCAGGTTCCAGCCGCCGCAGACCAGGGTGATCTCGGCATCCGGCAGCGCCGCGCGCAGTTGCGCCAGCGCCGGCAGCCCCACCACCAGATCGCCGATATGATCAAGCTTCAGCACCAGCACCCGCCCGCCGAGCGGCAGCCGCGGCAGTGCCCGGCCGCCGAGCAGCAGCACACGCGGGTTCGGATCGATGCGCCGCAACGCCGGTTGCGTCACCGTCCGCTGCAACAGCGGAACGTAGACCTTGCGCGCCCATTTTTCCCGCAACGATCCCCGCGGCATCAGCCAGCGCTTGAAGCGCAGCAATGCGGCGTAGAGCGGGTGGTGAGACTCCCGGTTTATCGGCTCCTGTTCGGCTACCTGCATCGGCCTCAGATACGCGACCAGCCTGGGCGCGTCCAGCATATCAGCCGCGCGCGCGCCGGCCGGCCGGCCGGCGACAATCCATCACGTGACGTACGCAACCGTCTTGCAACCAGCGGTGGCGCTGCCTACCCTTGACCACCGCGCCGAGGGACTTCGCCAGCACATGCCGCATCCGCGCATCTATACGCCGCCGCCCCAGGGCCATGGACCGCCGCCACCCGAGCCGCGGCGCGGCGCCGGCGATGCGGCCGCCGCCCCCGGCTTGACCGCCGCCCCCGGCCTGACCGCCACCCAGGCCGGCTGGCTGCGCGCCCGGCTGCACGGCGCGCTGCTGCTGCCGGGCGATCCGGGCTATGCGCAGGAACGCTTCGTGTTCAACCAGCGCTACCACCCGCATCCGCTGGCGATCGCCAATGTGCTGGATGCCGATGACGTGCGCACCTGCCTCCGCTTCGTCCGCGCCGAGGCGGTGCCGTTCCGGCTGCGCGGCGGCGGGCATAATTTCGCCGGCTATTCCGCCGGGCCCGGCCTGGTGATCGACCTCAGCCTGCTGAACGGCATCAGGCTCGACCCCACCGCCGGCGAGGTGACCGTCGGCGGCGGCTGCCCGCAAGGCACGCTCGGCCCGCTGCTGCTGGCCTCCGGCTGGCAGTTGCCGCTGGGCGACTGGCCGAGCGTGGCGGTCGGCGGCTTCATGCAGGGCGGCGGCTATGGCCTCACCTCGCGCAGCCTCGGGCTCAACGTCGATCATGTGCTGGAGGTCGAGGTGATGCTCGCCGACGGCCGCATCGTGACCGCCAACGCCAGCGAAAACAGCGATCTGTGGTGGGCGGTGCGCGGCGGCACCGGCAATATGTTCGGCGTCGTGCTGAGCATCCGCTACAAGCTGCGGGCCGCCGCCGCCCCGGCCGAAGCCGAACTCGCCTGGCCGCTGGCCACGCCGGCCGACCGCGCCCAGGCCGCCGCGGTGCTGCTGGCGATCCAGTCCGGCTTCATGCGCGGCGACGCCAACCCGAACACCAGCATCACCTGCATGGCGCTATACGGGCTGGGCGACAGCGACCCGGCGATGACCGGCCCCTGGCTGATGGTCGATGTCGACCATCTCGGGACTGTGGCGGAGATGAACGCGGTGATCGCGCCACTGCTGGCGCTGCCCGGCCGGATCGACGATTTCGACTATGCGGCGCTGAACCGCGGCTCCAGCATCCCGCCGCTGCAACGGGTCTCGCGCTATGTCAGCCGCGATCTGACGCAGCGCGAATTCCAGTCCATCCTCGACTACTACGCCACCACGCCGAACCATCTGGACACGCTCTATCTGCAGGCGATGGGCGGCCCGATGAATGCGATTCCGCGCGAAAGCAGCGCCTTTATCCACCGCAACGCCGCATTTCTCGCCTATTTGGACGTGTTCTGGCAGAGCGAGGCCGAACAGCAGGCCGGGCTCGCCTGGCAGCAGGGCTGGTGCGCCGCGATGGCGCCGTTCTGGAACGGCCATTGCTACCAGAACTTCGCCGACCCGACGCTGGCGGATTACCGCGCCGCCTATTGGGGCGAGGCGTTTCCCGCGCTGCTCGCGGTCAAGCGGAAATACGACCCGCACACCCTGTTCCGCTTCCCGCAGCTGCTGCGCGCCCGCCCGGAAGACCCCGACGAGCCGCCGGTCTGGCCGCCGGCGGTGGTCGCGGCACTGGCCGAGCCGATCCATGGCTGACCCCCCATCCGGCTGCCCACATTGCGCCGCGGTGTCGCCGCCCGGCGCCAGGTTCTGCGACAATTGCGGCCGCCCGCTGGAACGCAGCTGCCCCGGCTGCGGCACCCTCAACCGCCCCGGCGCCCGGTTCTGCAACCAGTGCGGCAGCACCCTCGCCGACCCGCCGGAGGCCGCCCCCGCGCCGCCGGAAGGAGCGCTGATCCAGGAGACGCCCGCCACCCCGGAGCCGGCCGCGCTGCATGAGGGCGAGCGCAAGCACGCCACCGTGCTGTTCGCCGATGTGCGCGGCTCCACCGCGCTGATCGAGGCGCTGGACGCCGAACAGGCGATCGCCGCCCTCGACCCGGCGGTGCAGGCGATGGTCCGCGCCGTCGAGCAGTTCGGCGGCGTGGTCAACCGGCGCATGGGCGACGGCATCATGGCGCTGTTCGGCGCCCCGGTCGCCACCGAGGACCACGCGCTGCGCGCCTGCCTCGCCGCCCGCGCGATGGTCGACGGTGTCGCCGAGTTGCAGGACCCCGACATCGCCATCCGTGTCGGCCTGTCGAGCGGCGACGTGGTGATCCGCTCCACCGGCAACGACGCCAACGACTACGACGCGATGGGCGTCACCGTGCATCTCGCCGCCCGCATGGAGCAGATCGCCGAGCCCGGCACCGTGCTGCTGACCGCACCCACCGCCCGGCTCGCCCAGGGCATGCTGCAACTGCTGCCGCTCGGCCCGATCGAGCTGAAGGGCATCTCCCACCCGGTGCCGGCGTTCCGGCTGCTCGGCGCCAGCGAGCACCCGAGCTGGGAAATCCGCTCGGCGGCCAGCAGCCTGTCGCCGTTCATCGGGCGCGAGGCGGAATTGACCCAGCTCGGCCTCGCGCTGCGCCGCGCCCGGCTGCGGCGTGGCCAGGCGGTCTGGGTCAGCGCCGATGCCGGGGTCGGCAAATCCCGCCTGATGCACGAATTCCTGCGCATGCTGCCGCCCGGAACCTGGTCGGTGCTGCGCGTCGCGGCCACCCCGCAGACCACCGGCGTGCCGTATCACCTGACCGTGCAACTGCTGCGTGCGCTGGTCGGCGCGACACCGGCGGAGACCACCGCCGAGGTGGCCGGCAAGCTGCTCGATGCGCTGGCCCGGTCGCCCGATGGCGCGATCATCGACACGGTGCCGCTGCTCGCCCTGCTCGACCAGCCGGTGGAGGCGAGCGACCCCGCCGGCTGGGCCAGCCAGGATCAGGCCGCCCGCCGCCGCCGCCTGCTGGTCGCGGTGCGCCAGGTGGTGCTGCGCGCCGCCGGGCTGGAGCCGCTGATCCTGCTGGTCGATGATTTCCACTGGGTCGACCAGCCGAGCATCGCCGTGCTCGACGAGATCGTCGCCGCCATGGGCACCGCCCGCCTGCTGGTGCTGCTGACCACGCGGCCGGAGCGCCGGCCCGGCTGGCGCAGCGAGGCCGGCGGCGGCGACGTGGTCGCCATCCAGTTGCAGCCGCTGGCGCCCGGCAATGCCGACGCGCTGCTGCAGGACCTGCTGGGCGCGGCCGACACGCTGGCGCCGCTGCGCGCCCGCATCGTCGCGCAAGCCGACGGCACGCCGCTGTTCCTTGAGGAGATCGCCCGCTCGCTGCTGGAAAGCGGCGTGATCGCGGCGCATGGCGGCGATGCGCCCGATCTCGCCGCCGCGCATCTCACCGAGGTCACCATCCCGGCCTCGGTGCAGGCGATCCTGGCCGCGCGCATGGACCGCCTGCCGCCGGTGCGCCGCCGCCTGCTGCAAATCGCCTCGGTGGTCGGCAAGGACGTGCCCTCGGCGCTGCTCGCCGCCATCGCCGACCTGCCGGCCGCCCAGCTTGCCACCGAACTTGCCGAACTGCGCGCCGCCGGCTTCCTCTACGAGGTGGCGCTGCCCACCGGCATCGAGCACACCTTCAAGCACGCGCTCACTCATGCCGTCGCCTATGACAGCCTGCTGCGCCGGCATCGGCGCGACCTGCACGCCCGCGTCCATGCCGCCATGCTGGCGCTGTATGGCGACCGCGAGGAGGAACTGACCGAGCAACTGGCCGGCCACGCGCTGCGCGGCGAGGTCTGGGCCGACGCAGTGCGCCACGCGCTGGCCGCCGGCGACCGCGCCAATCACCGCTCCGGCTGGCAGGA
>DATJEA010000097.1:0-2567 GCA_035497095.1 Acetobacteraceae bacterium
TTTGCTTCTTTTTGTTCACAAAAAGAAGACTCTTCCTCAGGTATTCATCGCATCGAAGAAGTCCTGATTGGTTTTGCTGTATTTCAGCTTGTCCAGCAGGAAGTCCATCGCGTCCATCGTGCCCATCGGGTTGAGGATGCGCCGCAGCACCCACATTTTCGACAGCGTGGCCCGATCCACCAGCAATTCTTCCTTGCGGGTACCAGACTTGGTGATGTCGATCGCCGGGAAGGTGCGCTTGTCCGACAGCTTGCGGTCCAGGATGATCTCGGAGTTGCCGGTGCCCTTGAACTCCTCGAAGATCACCTCGTCCATCCGGCTGCCGGTATCGATCAGCGCGGTAGCGATGATGGTCAGCGAGCCGCCTTCCTCGATATTACGCGCGGCGCCAAAAAACCGCTTCGGCCGTTGCAGCGCGTTGGCGTCCACGCCGCCGGTCAGCACCTTGCCGGACGATGGCACCACAGTATTGTAAGCGCGCGCCAGGCGGGTGATCGAATCCAGCAGGATCACCACGTCCCGCTTGTGCTCCACCAGCCGCTTGGCCTTTTCCAGCACCATCTCGGTGACCTGCACATGCCGGGTTGCCGGCTCGTCGAAGGTGGAGGCCACCACCTCGCCCTTCACCGTGCGCGCCATGTCGGTCACTTCCTCGGGCCGCTCGTCGATCAGCAGCACCATCAGGAAGGCTTCCGGGTGATTGGCTGAGATCGAGCGGGCGATGCTCTGTAGCATCATCGTCTTGCCGGTGCGCGGCGGCGCCACGATCAGCGCCCGCTGCCCCTTGCCGATCGGCGAGACAAGATCGATCACCCGCGGGATCATGTCCCGCTGATGCCCCTTCGGGGGTTCGGCGTATTCCAACTCCATCTTGAATCGCTGCTCGGGATACAGCGGCGTCAGATTGTCGAAGTTGATACGGTGGCGAACCGCCTCCGGCGCCTCGAAATTGATCGTGTTGAGCTTCAGCAGCGCGAAATACCGCTCGCCATCCTTCGGCGCGCGGATCTGGCCTTCCACGCTGTCGCCGGTGCGCAGGCCGTAGCGCCGCACCTGGCTGGGCGACACATAGATGTCGTCCGGCCCCGGCAAATAATTGCTCTCCGAGCTGCGCAGGAAGCCGAAGCCGTCGGCGAGGATTTCCAGCGTGCCTTCGCCGTGAATCGCCTGGTCGTTCTCCGCCAGGTTCTTCAGGATCGCGAACATCATGTCCTGCTTGCGCAGCGAGGACGCGTTCTCGATCTGGAGAGATTCCGCGAAGCTGAGCAGGTCAGCCGGGGTTTTTGCCTTGAGTTCGGCGAGATGCATCGGGTCGCCTCAGGTGGAAAGCCGGTCAGGGGGAAGGAGCAGCACACCCCGGCAGTCGGCGCCAAGCGCGCGCTCTACCCGGAGTCGGCCCGCGCGCAGACCCTGTGCGGGTCAAGGCGCTAAAGGTCAGGCTGTCCCAGTGCGGGAATAACAGCAGATGAGGGTGTCGGGAGTGAGATCGCCAACGGCCCAGAACAGGCCGTTATTCTCGGCTTCCATATTAGAGATCGCGGCAAACCGCGTCAAGCCTCAGAATGGCCGGACGATCACCATCACCACGATAATCAGCAGCAGCACCGTCGGCACCTCGTTGGCGATGCGATAGAAGCGCTGGCTGCGGGTGTTGCGATCCTCCAGGAACCACCGACGCCAGCGCGACAATTCGCCGTGCATCGCCGACATCAGCACCACCGCCAGCAGCTTCACGTGCCACCAGCCGGCGCTCCAGTCGATCACCCCGGGCGTCAGTACCAGCAGGATGCCGAAGCTCCAGGTGGCGATCATCGCCGGATTGGTGATCAGCCGCATCAAGCGCCGCTCCATCACCTTGAACCGCTCGCTCTCCGCCGAGCCGCGCGCGACCTGGCAGTGGTACACATACAGCCGCGGCAGATACAGCATGCCCGACATCCAGGCGACCATGCTGATCACATGCAACGCCTTGATCCACAGATAGAACGGCGCCAGGAAATCGAGCGTCATACCGCCACCCCCGCCAGTTCCAGCAGCCCCGGCAGTTCGAGCATTGAGCCGAACGGCACCGCGCCGAACGCCCGCAACGCCGCCCCGTCCGAGTGCGGCGCATAGCCCAGGCAATCCATCGCGGCCGCCGCCGCGGCCCGCGCGCCGGTCGCACTGTCCTCCACCACCACGCATTCCGCCGGCAGCACACCTTCGGCCGCCGCCGCCGCCAGGAACAGGTCCGGCGCCGGCTTGGCCTTGTTCACGTCGCGATGGCTATGCACCCGTCCCGCCACCAGATCGCTGATGCCGATACGGCCGAACTTCACCCGCATCTCCTCATGCGACGAATTGGACGCCACCCGCCACGGCAGCCCCAGCCGGCTCACCCCGCGCAACGCCTCGACCGCGCCTGGAATCGGGATCGCCTCGGCCGCCATCACCTCCAGCATCCGGGCCATGATCATCTGCTTCCAGCCCGCCGGCACCGCGCGGCCAATCTGCGCCTCGATCATCGGCACCATGTTGGTCAGTGTCATGCCGAGGAACGCCTCGTTGGCTTGCTCCGGCGTCAGCAC
>DATJEA010000098.1:0-3463 GCA_035497095.1 Acetobacteraceae bacterium
TCCACGCCGAAATGACCGAATGGCGCCAGGACCTGCACCGCCACCCGGAACTGTCGCTGCAGGAGGTGCGCACCAGCGGCGTGGTGCAGGACAGGCTGCGCGAATTCGGCGTCGACGAGATCATCACCGGCATGGCCAAAACCGGCGTGGTCGGCGTGATCCGGGGGCGCGGCCCGAACTCGGGCGCCGGCGGCCGGGCGATCGGCCTGCGCGCCGATATGGACGCATTGCCGATCCACGAGGAAAGCGGCGTGCCATATAGCAGCCAGTCTCCCGGTGTGATGCATGCCTGCGGCCATGACGGCCACACCACGATGCTGCTCGGCGCCGCCAGATACCTCGCCGAGACGCGCAATTTCGACGGCACCGTCTACCTGATCTTCCAGCCCGCCGAGGAGAACCTGGCCGGCGGCCGCATCATGGTCGAGGACGGGCTGTTCGAGCGTTGCCCGATGGCGCAGGTCTACGGCCTGCATAACTGGCCGGCCGCACCCGAGGGCAGCTTCCTGTGGCGGGCCGGGCCGACCATGGCGGCAGTGGGCAATATCGAGATCACCATCACCGGCAAGGGCGCCCACGGCGCCCACCCGTATCGCGGCATCGACCCGATCGTGATCGCCGCCCAGATCGTCTCCGCGCTGCAAACCATCGTCGCCCGCAGCCTGCGCGCGGTGGATGCAGGTGTGGTCACCATCGGCCACATCAACGGCGGCCAGACCTATAACGTGATCCCCGAGACGGTGCAGATGCTCGGCACCGCGCGCTGGTTCGATGAGCGGGTCGGCGACCAGTTGGAGGACGGTGTGCGCCGCCTGGCCACCGGCATCGCCGCCAGCTTCGGCGCCAGGGCGGAGGTGGTGTTCGACCGCGCCTACCCCGCCACGGTGAACGACGCGGCCGCCACCGAACTCGCTGCCAGTGCCGCCCGCAGCGTCGCCGGTGCGGCCCGGGTACAGCACATGGAGGACCCGACCATGGGCGGCGAGGACTTCGCCTTCATGCTGCAAAAGAAGCAGGGCAGCTACATCATGCTCGGCGCCGGTCGCACCGAAAGCGACCCGATGCCGCACCACCCGAAATACGACTTCAACGACGCCGTGCTGCCGGTGGGCGCCAGCTACTGGGCGACGCTGGCCGAGCAGTTGCTGCCCAGGGCGGAATAACCCCGCCGGGCGCTGGCCTACTTCGCCGCATTCAACCGCTGCTCATACCACTGCGCCAGCATCGTGGTCGGGAACAGCATGGCGAAATAGACCAGCGCCACCACGGTATAGGTCTCCAGCGGCCGATAGGTATCGGCGGTGATCATCTGGCCCTGATACAGCAGGTCCGGCACCGCGATGGTGCTGATCAGCGAGGTGTTCTTGAGCTGGGTGATCGACTGGTTGATGAATGGCGGCAGCATCCGGCGCATCGCCTGCGGCAGGATCACCAGCCGCATCATCCGCCACGGGCTGAGGCCGAGCGCCCGCGCCGCGTCCCACTGGCCGCGCTCGATGGAGATGATGCCGCCGCGGAAAATCTCGGCATAGAACGCCGCGGTATACAACGACAGCACCGCGGTCGCCGCCACCACCGCCGGGATCTGCACGTTCAGGATCACCGGCAGCGCGTAATAGAACCAGACGATCTGCACCAGCAGCGGCGTGCAACGGAACGCCTCGATCAGGCCGATCAGCGGGTAGTTGACCAGCCGCGATTTCGACAGCCGCGCCACGCCGATGAACAGTCCGAGCAGCAGCCCCAGGCTGATCGTGCCGATCGTATAGGCCAGCGTGACCTCCACGCCGCGCACGAACAATATCTGGTAGTGCCAGAGGAAGCCGAAGCTCCAGTGATACTCCATCGGCTTCCCCTGCTAAATTCAGAACGAGAGATCGGCCGGGATATCGGTCTCCTTGGCGCCGGTCTGCAGGATGCCCTCGATCATCCACTGGCGGATCTGCCCGGTGCCGCGATTCATGTCGAGCCAGGCGTTGATCACCTCCTTGAACCTGGTATCCGGCTCGCGCCGCACCCCCATGCAACTCGGCAGCGCCACGGTGGGGCCGCCGATCAGCCGGAACGAGCCGAGCCTCGGGTTCTTGGCGATCGCGGTGATACCCAGCATCGCCGCCAGGATATCGGCATCCGCGCGGCCGCCCTGCATCGCCAGCACCGCGTCGTCGCGGGTCTTGTAGGCGGTGATGGTGGCTTTCGGGGTGAAGCGATGGGCGATCACCTCGTGCAGCGAGCCGATATCGCACACCACCCGCACCTCGGGCTTGTTCAGATCGGCCCACAGCTTGGGGTCGAAGCCGCTGCGCGCCACCACCCCGAACGGATGGATGATCATCGCGTTGGTGAAGCCGATCGACAGCGCCCGCTGCGGCGTCGGGTTCAGCGCGAAGGCGAGATCGACCTTGTTGGCCTGCAGGTCGAGCACCGAATTGCCGTAGGTCGATTCGAGGTATTCCAGCTTGGCGTCGAACACCTTGGCGATGTCCTTGGCCATCGAGATCGCCGAACCGGTCCACTCGCCGGTGCTGATGTCCTTGTGGAAATACGGCAATTCGCCGGGCAGGGCGGCGATGCGCAGCACCTTGGTGCGTTGCACCCGCTCGAACGTGCTCTCATTGGCGCCTTGGGCATGCGCCGAGCCGATGAAAGCGCTCGCCGCCAGCCCGCCGGCGGTGAGCCCGGCAATGCCGCGGCGCGATACACGATTGGTCATGACGCAGACTCCCTGATGCTGGTGGTTCGGATAACTTTCGTATCTCTTTGTCGCATTGCCCCCAGCATGCACAGCGCGCAAACCAGAGCAAGCCCGAAGCGCATGGCTTCGGGCTTGCTGGCAGGCTCAGGCAGGGCGGCCGGGGTTCAGGGATCGATGCGGGCGGTGGCCGATCCGGTCATCACCTCGCGGCCATCCTGGTTCACCGTGGACAAGGTGAGGTCGACCAGGTGCTGCCCGCCTTCCTGGCGAATCGCGGCCACCGTGGCGGTCGCATCCAGCGTGTCGCCGGGCCAGACCTGGTTGGTGAAGCGCACGCCGAATTTGGTCAGCCGCCCGTCGCCGACATAATTGGTCAGCAGCTTGCCGGTCAGCCCCATGGTCAGCATGCCGTGCGCGAACACGCTGGGATAGCCGGCCTTCTGGGTGGTGTAGACCTCATCGGTGTGCAGCGGGTTGTAGTCGCCCGAGGCGCCGGCGTACTGCACGATCTGGGTACGGGTGAGGTTCTCCACCACGCGCTCTTTATGAGTGTCGCCGAGTTTGAGCTTCGATGCCTGCAATGCCATGTCGCTGCCCCTCAACCCTGCGCCACGGGGCGCTCGGTGGTCACGCCGACGCCGGTCGCGGTGACCACGAGTTCGCCGTTCTGGTCGCGGTATTCGGTAATCCGCTCGCTGAAGGTCAGCTTGCCGGCGCGCTTGCTTTCCTTCTCCCAGGTTTTGCCCGGCCTGGTCGTGACCGTCAGCA
>DATJEA010000099.1:0-20887 GCA_035497095.1 Acetobacteraceae bacterium
CGGGCGCTGGCGATCGAGTTGGCGCCGCATCGCATCACCTGCAACTGCGTGGCACCCATTGCCACGGTAGCGGCCACCTGGAACGCCACGTCCGGCTTGCGGCTTTGGGCTGCTTCCACCGCCTGTCGCAAGGCCGGCCGCCAGTCCTGGTTGTCGCCGAAGCGGATGGTCAGCAGCGCCAGGGCCGGCAGCGCCGCCGTGGTTGCCGCGTCGGCGGTTGGCGCCTGCGGCGTGCGCTCGAAGCTGCGCTGGTCGATCAGCGTGCAGCCGCCCAGCGCGAGCAGCAGCGCGAGCATCAGCGGGCGAACCATGGCGTGCCTCCTACAGCCGGGGCAAACTTGCAGGAAGCGCGCGACTGGGCAAGATGGAGCGCTACAGGGGAGAGCGAACATGAGCGGCACCGCCAGCAACCAGCGCATCGATGGCAAACGGCTTTGGGACAGTCTGATGGAGATGGCCCGCTACGGCGCCACGCCAAAGGGCGGTGTGCGGCGGCTGACCCTCACCGATATCGACCGCCAGGGCCGCGAGCAGTTCCGCACCTGGTGCGAGGCGGCCGGCCTCACCGTGCGGGTCGACGGCATGGGCAACATGTTCGCCCGCCGCCCCGGCCGCGACCCGAAGCGCCTGCCGGTGCTGATGGGCAGCCATCTGGACAGCCAGCCCTCCGGCGGCAAGTTCGACGGCGCGCTTGGCGTGCTGGCCGGGCTGGAGGTGATCCGCAGCCTGAACGACCTCGGCATCACCACCGAGGCGCCGATCGAACTGATCAACTGGACCGACGAGGAAGGCAGCCGGTTCGGCCATTCGCTGATGGGCTCCGGCGTCTGGGCCGGCGTCTACACCCAGGACAAGGTCGAGGCGCTGACCGATCTCGACGGCATCACCGTGAAGGCGGCGCTGCACGAGATCGGCTATGCCGGCCCCGAGCCCGCCAAACCGTTCCCGGCCGATGCCTATTTCGAGTTGCATATCGAGCAGGGGCCGATCCTGGAGGCCGAGGGCAAGCAGATCGGCATCGTCACCGGCGCGCAATCCCAGGTCTGGTACGAGGCGGTGGCCACCGGCCGCGACTCGCATGCCGGCACCACGCCGCCCTCGGCCAGGCGCGACGCGCTGGTCGCCACCGCACGGATCATCGACCGGGTGGACCAGTTGATGCGCGCGCGCGGCGAGCTTGGCCGCGGCACGGTCGGCCGGCTGCAGGTGTTTCCCAATAGCTGCAACGTGATCCCCGGCGAGGTGCGGTTCTCGATCGAGTTCCGCCACCCCTCCGATGCCGAGGTGGCCAGCCTCGCCGCCAGCTTCCCGGCCGAGGCGCAGGCGCTGGCGGCGGCCTGCGGCGTGAAGCTGGAACTGACCGAGCTGTTCCGCATCCCGGCCCAGCCGTTCGATCCGGCCTGCGTCGATCTGGTGCGCCAGGGGGCGGCGCAGCACGGCTACTCCACCCGCGAGATCGTCTCCGGCGCCGGGCACGACGCGGTCTACGTCGCCCGCCACGTGCCGACCGCGATGATCTTCACGCCCTGCAAGGACGGATTGTCGCATAACGAGGAGGAGAGCATCGAGCCGGAGGAGGCCGATGCCGGCTGCCAGGTGCTGTTCGCGGCGGTGCTGGCGCGGGCCAACCGGGTGCTGTAACATCACCGTGGCGACACGAATGCGAGAGCGGTGACACGCAGCGAGGGTTGTGTCCGAAGTATCATGATGGTTGGATTCATTGTATGACCGGCGATGCCTCCGTATTGGTTAGCGATGAACCAAGTTATACTGTGGCGTTGTTTGCCCATAACGAGGAACGACGTATCGCCGCCGCCGTTCGTGCCGTGGTCGCCGAGGTCGCGGCCACCGGCGGGTGGCGGTGCCTGGCGATCCACGTGCTGTGCAATGGCTGCCGCGACCGGACCGTCGAGCTCGTGCAGGCGATGTCGGGCGGCCTGGTGCATTGTCTGGAACTGGCGCGCGGCGACAAGGCCGCCACCTGGAACACCTATGTCCACGAACACGCCCCGGCGGCCGATGCACATGTTTTCATGGACGGGGATCTGGAGTTGATCCCTGGCGGGTTGCGCCCGCTGCTTGACGGCCTCAGCGCCACGCCAGCCACGCGCGCCTCCTCGGGCCTGGCGCGCAGCGGCCGCCACCTCGCGGCGCACCGCGTCGCTGCGCTGGAGCGGCGGGAACTGGGCGGCGGGCTGTATGCGTTGTCGGGCGAATTCGTGGCGCGCATGCAACTCCAGGGCATCCGCCTGCCGGTTGGCTGGATCGGCGATGACAACCTGTTATGCACCCTGGTGCGGCTCGACCTCGATCCGTTCGCCACGCTCGACTATAACCGGGTAGAGCCGGTTCCGGCTGCGGGCTACCGCTTCGACTCGCTGTCGCCGACCGATTGGCGGGACTGGCGCATCTACTTCAACCGCCGCATCCGTTACGCCATCCGACGGATCGAGAACCACTTGTTTTACCAGCGCTTCTACCGGCAGGGCTACGCGGTGATGCCGGCCACCGCCGATGAGTTGTTCGCCGCCTGCGCCGATGATCTACGCTCGCTCCCCTCGGCGGGCGGAGCCGACAGGCTGTTCCACGCCTTGGCGCGACGCCGCATCGCCGCCCGGCTGCGCGCCCGCAGCGAGGGCGAAATCGTGCCGACCGCAAACCTGCCGGACGCTGGCCTCCCAGAAGCGGGAGGTGGCACGCCGCCTGCTGCGGATTGACCCCCCCGCGGCCATCAATTGCTGGGCCGCAGGCGGCCCCCGCATCCGGTGCCGGCCTCGGCGTCGTCGCCCCGGATGCGCAAGCGCAATCCTGTGCTGGCACTGACGCGGCCCGACCGCAGACCTTGCGCATCACTTCGGCGCCCGCTGCTCGCCCTCCTCCTCCGCCACCGGCGCCCCGGCCTCCGGCAGCCTGACCGGCTCGGCCGGCGGTGGCGGCGGCTGGCGGCGCACCCCGCGCAGGTTCAGCGGCGGCGCGTTGCCCTGCTTGTCCTCGCCCATGTAAAGCGTCATGTGCGGGAACGGGATTTCGATGCCGCGGGCGTCGAACACTTCCTTGATGATCTCGTTATACGCCCTGCCAATGGCCCACTGCTTGCCGGGCAGGGTCTTGATCCGTGCCCGCACGGTGATCGCCGAGTCGCCGAACGCGGTGATGCCGTGCATCTCCAGCGCATCGAGAATATTTTCGCCGTGGTCGGTTTTTTGCAGCAGTTCGAACGCCTGCTGCATGGCCTCCTTCACCTCGGCGATGTTCTCCCGATAGGCCACGCCGATTTCCGCGACGTGGTAGGAAAAATGCCGCATCAGGTTGGACACCTTGTCGACCGACGAGAACGGGATGATGTGCAGCACCCCGTTTAGATCGCGGATGCTCACCGAGCGGATGGTCAGCCGCTCCACCACGCCACCGATGCCGGCGGCGTTCACCACCTCGCCGACGTTCATCGCGTTCTCAAACTGGATGAACGCACCGGTGATGACATCCTGCACCAGCTTCTGCGCGCCGAAGCCGATGGCGAGGCCCAGCACCCCGGCGCCGGCCAGCAGCGGCGCGATGTTCACCCCCAGTTGCGACAGCACCAGCATCGCCACCACCAGCAGCAGCGCGATGGTGAAGGCGTTGCGGAACAGCGCCAGCAGCGTGGTTTCGCGCGGGGTCGGCACGCTGCCGTAGTTCGGGTTCAGCCGGTATTCCACCCAGGATGCCGCCGCTACATGGATCGCCCCGCCGACCAGCAGGATCAGCACCGCCGAGGCGACTGCCCCGCTCGCCTGCTGGCCGATGCCCGAGGTGAACCAGGCGGTGATATTCAATCCGCCCCAGATCTGCACCACGCTCAGCAGCACGGCCACCAGCACCGCCAGCCGCATCGCCCGCAGCACCGCCGGCACGAGGGCGTTGAGCCGCGCCTCCAGCAGCGGCAGCCGGTCGCGCAGGCTCTGCGGTACCCGCAATCCGCTGGAAATGAAGTGTGAGATGATGCCCGCCGCCGCCATGCCGAGACCCGCCGCGACCAGCGTTCTGAGCGTCGCCTGCATCATGAAGTCGAGCCCGCCATAGGGGTTGGCCAGCCAGACCAGGAACACCGCCACCACGTAGAGGATGACCAGATAATGCCAGACGGTGCCGAGATGGGCGCCCAGCCGGCCGACCATGTCGGTCTGCCCGTTGCTGTAGCGTCGCCGCAGTTTCGCCCGCACCCGATGGCGGTTCTTCAGCACCAGGACAACCACGATCACCATCGCGGTGAACAGCGTTACGATGCGCAGCGCCTGCGCCGCCGCCCAGGAGCCGCTGTCGAACAGCAGCGGCGCCGCGAACAGCAATGCGTAGCCGACCAGGCTGGCGAGCCGGCTGGACCAGAAATACCAATACGCCGCATCGGCGTCGCTGAGCGGCAGCAGCCGCAGATGCGTGCGCACCGGCACCGCCACTAGCCGCAGCACCACCTTGATTAGTTCGATCGCCAGGAAGGCATTGAGAAACAGCGTCTGGCTGAAGCTGATCCGGCCGCTGGTGCTGAACCCCACGCCGCCGGTGCCGTTGGCGCCGAACGCCAGCGCGAACGCATAGCCCGCCCCCCAGGCGACGATCACCGCCAGCGCGTCCTTCAGGATGGCGACCAGCAGCAAGGCCAGCCGCCGCCCCCGCCCGGCAGCCCCGGCCCGCGCGTCCCACCCGGCATCGAACCGCAGCGCCAGCCAGCGCAGCAGCAGATACACCGCGAAGGTCACCGCGATCACCGCCGCCACTTCGGCAACGGTGCTGCCGACGGTCGCCGGATTGAGCCCGGCGGTGCCGCGCAGCACATACCCGAGTTGGTCGAAGATCCGCCCGGCGCTCGCCACACCGGCCAGCACGCTCTCGGCGGCATGGCCGGTATAGTCCGCCACCCGGCCGGCGAAGCTGGTTTTCGGCGCCGGTTGCGCCGCGGGCGCGGCCGCCGCGGCCGGCGCGGCTTGCAGCCGGGCGATCAGCGCGGCGCGCGCCTTGTCGTTCTGCAGCACGCGCAGCAGCGCCTCCACATCGGCGCTGCCGTCGCTGGCGGCGGCCGGCGGTGGGGCTGGCGGCGGCGGCAGGCCCGGCAGCTTCTGTGCCGCCGCCGGGCCTGCCGCCAGGGCGAGCAACAGAACGGCGAGAACAGCCAACAGCCGGGCCGGCATCACGCGCATGCAGGTGAGATTCCCTATCCCTTGAGTGCGCCTGCGGTCAGCCCGGCGACGATCTGCCGCTGACATAGCAGCACCAGCAGCACCAGCGGTAGGGTGACGATCACCGAGGCCGCCATCATGTTGCCCCACGGCAATTCATGGCTGCTGGCGCCGGAGAACAGCGCGATCGCCACCGGCACCGTGCGCATCTCGTCGGTCGCGGTGAAACTCAGCGCGAACAGGAACTCGTTCCACGCCGCGATGAACGCCAGCAGGCCGGTGGCCGCCATCGCCGGGCGCAGCAGCGGCAGCAGCACCCGCCACAGCACCCCCGGCGGCGAGCAGCCGTCGATCACCGCCGCCTCCTCCAGCTCGCGCGGCAGGTCGCGCATATAGGTGGTCAGCACCCAGACGGTGAACGGCACGGTGAAGGTGAGGTAGCTCAGCACCAGGGCGGCCAGCGAGTTGTATAGCCTGAGATGGCGGATCAGCTCGAACATCCCGCCGAGCACCGCCACCTGCGGGAACATCGACGCCGCCAGGATCGCCGCCAGCATCAGCCCGCGCCCGCGCAGCCGCACCCGGCCCAGCGCGTAGGCCGCCGGCACCGCCACCGCCAGCCCGATCGCCACCACCGCGGCGGCCACCACCACCGAGTTCACGATGTTGCGCCCGAACGGCTGCCCCTTGAACACCGCGACATAGTTGGAGAATACGAACGGGGTGGCGAACACGTCCGGGTCGAACAGCGCGCTGCCGGTCTTGAACGAGGTCAGCATCGCCCAGGCCAGCGGGAACAGCGACCAGACCAGGATCAGGCACGCCGCCAGGGCCACACCCAGCGAGCCGAGCCTCCGCCCGGCCTTCACAGCACCGCCCCGCGACGGCGGCCGAGCGTCAGCAGCACCGCCGCGACCAGCGCCACGATCGCTACCAGCACCATCGAGGCCGCCGAGCCGAAGCCGAGACGCTGGAAATCGACCATCTGCTGGCGCGCGTAGATCGACATCGTCGCGGTATTCGGGCTGTTGCCGGTCATCACGAACACCAGGTCGAACAGCCGGAGCGCGTCGATCGCCCGGAACATCACCGCCACCAGCACCGCCGGCGCGATCAGCGGCAGCGTGATGTGGCGCAGCATCCCCCAGCACCCGACGCCGTCCACCCGCGCCGCCTCGCGCACCGCCTCCGGCACCAGGTGCAGCGCCGCCAGCGCCAGCAGCGCGATGAACGGCGTGGTTTTCCACACATCGGCGACCAGAATCGCCAGCAGCGACAGCCCCGGCTCGGCGGTCCAGGCGATGCCGCGCGGGATCAGCCCGAGCCCGATCAGCGCCGCGTTCAGCACGCCGTACTGGTCGTTCAGCATCCAGTTCCACAACTGCGCGCCGACCACGGTGGGGATCGCCCACGGCACCAGCACCGAAGCCCGCAGCAGCGCCCGCCCACGCATCGGCCGCGCCAGGAACAGCGCCATCGCCACCCCCAGCACCGTCTCCAGCAGCACCGAGGCGACCGCCAGCCCCAAGGTCACGCCCACCGCCCGCCACCAGGCCGGCTGGGTCAGCACCCCGCGCCAGGCGAACAGCGTATTCTCCGCCGGCGCCGGCGCCGGTTGGCCGGTATCGGCGTTGAAATAGGAATCGCTCCCGGGCCGCCACACCAGATCGGCGTCGCGCGCCACATCCAGCACGTAATAGCCGCCCAGCCCAGCATCATAGGCGGCCGGGTCGGGGCCGTAGGACAGGTAATTCTCCAGGCCGACGAACCGCGCTCCCTCGGTGGAGAGCCCGGCATCGGTCAGGCTGAGCATCGCGGTGCGCAGCAACGGCCAGCCGGCCGCCCCGCCCAGCGCCAGCAGCATCGGCAGCAGGAACACCACCGCCCAGCGCCGCTGGCTGCGCGCGAGTCCGCCTACCACCGGCCGCCATGCCCGATCCGCCGCAACTCCAATGACAGCGCCCGCATTTCGCCGGCCGCCGTAGCCTCGCCGGTCAGCACCGCATGCACCCGCGTCCAGATCGCCGCCGAAACCTCATTATAGCGCGTTTTCACCACCGCCGACGGCCGCGCCACCGCATCCGCGAACACCGGCCGCAGCCGCCCGAGGAACGGCGCCGCCGCCAGCACCTCGGGGTCATCGAACAGCGACGGCATGGTCGGGTTGAAGGTATAGGCGATCGCCCGCCGCTTCTGCTCGGCGCGTGAGGTCAGATACAGCACCAGCGCCGCCGCCTGCTTCGGATGCGCCGAGAATTTCGACACCGCAAGCTGCCAGCCGCCCAGCACCGCGCTATGTCTGCCGCCCGGCCCGGCCGGCAGCGCCGCCACCCCCACCTTGCCGCGGATCGCGCTGTCCTGGCCCTGCGCCAGCGCCCAGGCATACGGCCAGTTGCGCATGAAGGCGGCGTTTCCCGCCTGGAACACGCCGCGCGCCTCCTCCTCGCTGTAGTTCAGCACCCCAGGCGGCGTGATTGTCCCCACCCAGCCGCGCGCCATGTGCAGCGCCGCGATGGCGCGCGGGTTGTCGACGTCGACCTTGCCATCCGCCGCGATGATGCTGCCGCCGCCGAAGCTGCCGATCCATTCCAGCGCGTTGCAGGTCAGCCCTTCATAGGCGCGGCCCTGCCACACATAGCCCCAGAACCGCGCGTTCCCCGCCGCCCGCTCGCCGCGCTGGATCGCCGCCGCGTCCGCGCTGAGCGCCGCCCAGTCATCCGGCGGCTTCAGATGATACTTGTCCAGCAAATCCTGCCGATAGAACAGCACCCCCGCATCGGCGAACCACGGCAGCGCCACCAGCCTGCCATCCACGGTGTCGTTGCGCATCAGCGCCGGCTCATACTCCGCCCGTCGCGCCGCATCGACATAAGCGCCGAGATCGATCAGGTAGCGGCCCAGCAACCCCGGCCACACCACGTCGATGGTGAACACGTCGATATCCGGCGCCCGCGCCGCCAGGAACTGCTGATACAGCGCCAGCCGCGCCGTGGCCGAAGAGGGCGTGGAGACGATATTCACCCGATTGCCGCTCTGCCGCGCCCAGGCCTCGGCGCCCTCGCGGCACGCCACCTGGTCCATCCCGGTCGACGAGCAGGCGATCGACACCGTCACCCCATGCCCTGGCACCCCATGCCGCGGCGCCGCATCGGCCGGCGCCGCCAGCAGCCAGCCGATCAGCAGCAGCCCGACGGCAATCGCCAGCGCACCCGCACAGCGACGCAGCAGATGCTGCTCCGAGGGCGGCTGCGTATTCATATCCCGGATCGCGGGCAGCCCAGGCTGTGGTGCAGCTGCGCCCGGCCCGCCGGCGCTGTCGCGATGCGCGTCATGTGGGTCCTCCTTCCGGTGGCCCCAGTCCCATCGCCCACGGCCACCCTACAATATCATGTCGTTCAATCTCACAATGAAATGTAAGGTCGACTGCCGGCAGATCAAGTCAAGCGTCTCGTAATGAACTTATTGTGAAGTTATATCGTACCTCAGACGCCAAGATAGCGCTGCAATATTGTCGGATCGTCACGCAACTCCTGCGTGCTCGATTCATGCACGATATAGCCGTTGTTGATGATATACGCCCGCTGCGCCAGGTTCAGCGCCGCGGCGATATTCTGCTCCACCACCAGAATGGTCAGCCCCGCGTCGGCCAACTGCCGGCACACCTTCACCAGGTCGCGCACGATGATCGGCGCCAGCCCCTCGAACGGCTCATCCAGCAGCAGCAGTTGCGGGTCGCGCACCAGCGCCCGCGCGATCGCCAGCATCTGCTGCTCGCCGCCGGAGAGATCGGTGCCCCGGCTGGTGCGGCGCTGCTGCAACCGCGGGAACATCGCGTAGATGCGCTCCAGCGGCCATTTATGCTGCGCGGTCAGCCCGGCCAGCACGATGTTCTCCTCGACGTTGAGGCTGCCGAAGATGCGCCGGCTTTCATGCACCAGTTGCATGCCCTGCTTGGCGATGGCGTTCGCCTTCTTGCCGGCAAGCTCCATGCCGTCCAGCTTCACCGAGCCGGTGCGCGGCTTCAGCACGCCCATCAAGCTGTTCAGCGTGGTGCTTTTCCCGGCGCCATTGCGGCCGAGCAGCGCCACCGTTTCGTTGGCTTCCACCTTCAGGTCGACATCGAACAGGATATGGCTGTCGCCGTAATAGCTGTTCAGTCCGCTGACTTCGAGCAGGCTCATGCCGCCTCTCCACCCGCGCCGCCGAGATAGGCTTCCTGCACGTCGGCATTGGCCTTGATCTCGGCCGGCGTGCCCTCGACCAGCACACGGCCCTCCTGCAGCACCGTCACCCGCTCGACCAGCATGAACAGCGAGTCCATGTCATGGTCGACGATGATCATGGTGCGCCCGCGCGCGATCGCCTTCAGCAGCGCCACCGTCTCGCTGCGCTCCTGCGTGCTCATGCCGGCGAACGGCTCATCGAGCAGCAGCAGGCTCGGCGAGGTGGCCAGCGCCAGCCCGATCTCCAGCCGCCGCTTCTCGCCATAGGCCAGTTCCGACACCAGCCGGTCCAGCCGCCCGCGCAGATTGACCAGCGCCGCCGTCCGCTCCACCTGCGCGTCCAGCCCCGCCACGCTGTGCGGGTCGCGGAACAGGTCGAGCCGGAACTTGCCGCGCGCCTCGCCGAGGGCGGCAATCGTCAGGTTCTGCCGCACCGTCAGCCGATCGAACAACTGGTTGATCTGGTAGCTCTTGGTCAGCCCAAGCTGGCACACGTCGGTCACGCCCAGGGCGGTGATGTCGCGCCCCTCGAACATGATCTTGCCCGAGGTCGGCGGCACCTCGCAGGTCAGCATCTTGAAGAACGTGCTTTTGCCGGCGCCGTTCGGCCCGATGATGCCGCGCATCTCGCCACGCTCGACGGAGAAGTCGATATTGCTGTTGGCGATCACGCCGCCATAATGCCGGGACAGGCCGGTCGCCTGCAGGATCGGCCCGGAAGCCTTGGCACCGCCCCGCTGGCGCGGCGGCATCGGCTCCAGCGCCGCCGGATCGAACGCCGCCTGCGCCGCCGCCTCGGCCGGCGCCGCGACCTTCCGCCCGCCGGTCGCCAACTCGTAAAGCTGGACGATGGCGCCGACGATGCCGCGCCGCAGAAAGATCACCAGCAGCACGAACACCAGGCCCAGCACCAGCTTCCAGGTGGCGCCGAGATGCAGCGTGCTCTGGAAGAAGTCGCTGAGATAGAACCACACCACCGCGCCGACCAGCGGCCCGAACAAGGTGCCGGCGCCGCCGATCGCGGTCTGCATGATCACCTGCGCCGAGGTGTCGAACATGAACGCGTCGGGCGGCATGAAGCCCTGCATCAGGCCGAGCAGGCCGCCGGCGAACCCGGCATACATCGCCGCCACCACGAACGCCGCCAGCTTGTAGCTGTGGATGTTGTGGCCGAGCGCCTGCGCACGCAGCGGGTTGTCCCGGATTGCCGACAGAATCACCCCGACCGGCGAGCGCACGATGCGCAACGCCAGCACCAGGCCAACGAAATACCAGAACGCGAGGAAGCCGTACATCGACAGCGGGCCGCCGAAGCTGAGCGTGGTGAAGCCGAGATGCAGGCTCGGCGCCGGCACCCCGGGCAGGCCGTTCTCGCCGCCGGTGAATTCCGACAGCGGGTTGAACTCGATGAAAAAGAACACCTGGGCGATCGCCACGGTGATCATCGCGAAATAGATGCCGGTGCGCCGCAGCGCGATCAGCCCGATCAGGTAGCCGATGATGCCGGCCACGATGGTGCCGGCAATCAGCGAGACCACCACGTAGGGAAAGCCCGCCGTGGTCAGCAGGTAGGCCGCGAACATGCCGCCGGTGCCGAAAAACGCCGACTGGCCGAACGAGATCAGCCCGGTGTAGCCGAACAGGATGTCGAACCCGAGTCCGAACAGCCCCCAGATCAGGATGCGGTTGATGGTGGTCGGCGCGAAGCCGAGATAGGGCAGCACGAACGGTGCGACGATCAGCGCCGCGCCGGTCACCAGTTCGACGGTATAGGCGCGCTTCCTGGTCGTCATCGCCGAGCGCATCTACTCGCGCCCCGCCGAGCCGAGCAGTCCGCGTGGTCGCAGCACCAGCACCAGCGTCATCGCCACGAACAGCATGACATAGGCATAACCGGGATTGAACATCGCGGTGATCGAGATGATCTCGCCGGCGATCAGGCCGCCGAGCACCGCGCCGGGGAACGACCCGACGCCACCGATCACCACCACCACGAAGGCCTGCACCAGGATCCCTTCACCGATATCCGGCGCGATCGAGACCACCGGCGCGTTGATGATGCCGGCGAAACCGGCGGCCATGGCGCCGATGCCGAACACCAGCATGAACACCTTGTGCACGTCGATGCCGAGCGATTCCACCATCACCGCATCCTCGATCCCGGCGCGCACGATCATGCCGATGCGGGTGCGGTAGAGCACGTAATACAACGCGAGCAGCGCGATGACGACAATGCCGAGCGCCGCCAGCCGATAGGTCGGATAGAACATGAATCCGAGATTGGTAATGCCGCGGAACAGCTCCGGCGGCGGCGTCATCTTGGACAGCGAACCGAAAAAGAACCGGACGGTTTCGACCATGACGATGCCGAGCCCGAAGGTGACCAGCAACTGGTCCTCGGCCGGGCGGGCATAGAAATGGCGGATGATCACCCGCTCCATCACCACGCCGACCAGCATGACGAACAGCGAACCGGCCACCACCGCGATGATGAACGAGTCGGAGTACTGGTATGCCATCCAGCCGGCATAGCCGCCGAGCATGAACAGCGCGCCGTGCGCCAGGTTGAGCACCCCGAGCGTGCCGTAGATGATCGTCAACCCGGAACTGATCAGCGCCAGCAGCGCGCCGAGCACCAGGCCGTTAAAACATTGCGAGACGAAATTTGCCCAGTTGACCACGTTGCCGCCCGTATTGAGGGTGAGGGAGCGCAAGCCCCATGCCCGTCTTGAATGCCATCGTCACAACGTCGCGCCATCGGTAGACAGCCGATCGGCCGGGCCGCGAATTATGCTCCGGCCGATCGGTGCCGGATCGCCCCTCCGCCCACGTCGGGCGGAGGGGCGCATGGCGCCAGTCTCGGGTATCAGTCTCAGGTATAGGAGCCCAGCTTGCAGCCGAACGCGTCGGGCGCCTGCATCAGGCCCTCGCCCGGCACCACTTCCAGCACCTCCCAGTAATCCTCGCTGTTCTCCATGTCCTTCTTGGCCTTGCCGCGGACGATGATGACCGGGCGGATGCATTGATGGTCCTCCGGCCGGTAATGCACGTCCCCGACCAGGGACGGGATGGTCTCGCCCTTCTCGTACTGCTTGATGACGGCCGGCGGATAGAAACTGCCGGCTTCGGTCACCATCCGCGCCCAGGCGGCGAAGCTGTTGTAGCTGTTTTCCGCGCCCCATTCCGGCCGGTAGCCGTATTTCTTCTGGAACGACTCGACGAACATCTTGGCCAGTGGATACTTGTCCTCCAGCGTCCACCAGAAATCGGTCGCGGCGAAGACGCCTGCCGTCAGGTCGGGGCCGACTTCCTTGGCCAGGAACGGGATCTGGTAGGGAATGACCAGCGTCATGTTCGGGATCAGGCCGAACTGCTTGGCCTGCTGGCACGACAGCACCGCATCGCGGCCCCAGTTGACGTTGATCAGGAACTCGGCGCCGGAATTGGCAATGTTGGTAAGGTACTGGCTGAAATCCTGGGTGCCGAGCGGCGACACCTGGTTGGTCACCATCTTCCAGCCGCCATGCTCGGCCAGATAGTCATTGACCGATTTGGTGACGGTGTGGCCGTAGGTGTAGTCCGGCGTCATGAACGCCGCCTTGCGGTTCTTGCCGAACTGCTTCAACAGCACCGGGCCGATCGCCGCGGCCGCGGTCTGGCCGAAGAAATTCTGCCGGAAGCCGTAGCGCACGCAGTCCTTGCCGGTGGTGTCGTTGGAGCCGGAAATCCCGGCGACGTAGAGGATCTTCTCGCGCTGGGCGAACTTGTTGAGCGCCACCGCCACGGCCGACGAGGTCGAGCCGATCATCAGGATGACCTTGTTGTCGTGGATGAAGGTCTGCTCAATCTGCAGGGCCTCGTTCGGCTTGGCGCCGGAATCGGCCGACACCAGCTTCACCTTCTTGCCGAGCACGCCCTTGTCGACCTTGGGCGCGATCGCCTTCATCAGCGGGTGGTTGGTGTTCATGTGCTCAACCGCGAGCTCCATGCCCTTCAACTCGTCGGCGCCCTGGGCGGCGTAGCTGCCGGTCAGCGGTACCGCGGCGCCGATCGAAACGGTGTCGCCCGAAGAACCGGCCGGCCAGGTGCCGATCGGCGCCTCGGCTGCCATGGCGATGCGCGGAAACGCCACGCCCGCCGCGAATCCGCCCACCAGTGCCGCGGTGCCGTACATCAGGCCACGACGGCCCACACCCGCGCGCTCGTTAATATCAGTCATACGATCAAGCCTCCCTCGCTTTGAATCCGGAAATTCCCGGTTATATCGACGTCTGGACTACGCCATTATAGGCGATGGGTTTCGTTTGCAACAACCCCCACCTTGCCGAAGTGTAACCCGGCCAGCGGGCGCTCCCGGTGCCCGGCCGCAAACCCGGAATTTCATCGCGCCGGGGTTTCGGCTATAGACGCGCGCGCCGGGGGGAATGCCGATGTGCCGCGTTGTGACGGTTGCCGAAAAGAGAAGAATCTTCTTTTTGTGAACAAACAGAAGCAAAAAAACTTTCTCTCCATTGGAGTGTACGGAGTCTCCGCTGGGAACATGTTGCAAGGCGGATAAAAAGAGTTTTTTGGTTCTTTTTTTACAAAAAAGAACATCCCCTTATCTGGATTTGCTGATGCCCCAGGATGCCATCACCGTAACCGGCCTGACCAAGCGCTACAGTGCCACCCTGGCGGTGGATAACATTGATTTCGCGGTGCCTTTCGGCGCCACCGTGGGCTTGCTCGGCGGCAACGGCGCGGGCAAGACCACCACCATCGCGATGCTGCTCGGGCTGCTGATCCCCACCGCCGGTACGCTGCATGTGCTCGGCCATGACATGGCCACCGACCGCTTCGCGGCGCTGGCGCGGATGAATTTCTCGTCGCCCTACGTGGCGCTGCCGGCCAGGCTCAGCGTGGCGGAAAACCTGAAGGTTTACGGGCACTTGTACGATGTGCGCGGGATCGACCGGCGGATCGCCGAACTGGCCGAGCAGCTCGACCTCGGCGCTCTGCTGAACCGCCCGGCCGGCGAGTTGTCGGCCGGCCAGAAAACCCGGGTTGCGCTGGCCAAGTCCTTGATAAATCGACCAGATGTGCTGCTGCTGGATGAGCCGACCGCCAGCCTGGACCCGGATACCGGCGACCAGGTGCGCAGTTGGCTGGAGCGCTACCGCGCCGAGAGCGGCTGCACCATCCTGCTGGCCAGCCACAACATGGCCGAGGTGGAGCGGCTATGCGGCCATGTGCTGATGATGAAGCAGGGCCGCATCGTCGATCGCGGCAGCCCGGATGAGTTGCTGAACCGCTACGGCCAAGAGACCCTGGAAGAAGTGTTCCTCGATATTGCCCGCGATCGCCAAAAGGCCGACGCATGACTGCCTCGCTGCGCCGCATCTGGGGCCTGATGTATCGCCATATCGCGCTGTACCGGCGCTCCTGGCCGCGATTGCTTGAACTGGCCTATTGGCCGACGCTGCAGATGTGCATCTGGGGGTTCACCGCCAGCTTCTTCGCCTCGCGGATCGGCAGTTCCAGCACCGTGGTGCTGGGCATGCTGCTCGGCGCCGTGCTGCTGTGGGAGGTGGCGCTGCGCAGCCAGATGGGGGTGGCGATCTCATTCCTGGAGGAGATCTGGTCGCGCAACCTGGGCCATGTGTTCGTCTCGCCGCTGCGGCCGTGGGAGCTGGTGGCGGCGTTGATCGGCATGTCGGTGATCCGCATGACGGCCGGTGTGCTGCCGGCGGTGCTGCTGGCCTGGGCATTGTATTCGTTCAATCTTTTCAGCATGGGGCCGGTGCTGATCCTGTTCGCCGCGAACCTGATGGTGATGGGCTGGGCGGTCTCGCTGGGGGTGGTGTCGCTGATCCTGCGGCATGGCGCCGGCGCCGAGGCGCTGGCCTGGTCGGTGCTGTTCGGCCTCACGCCGTTCTCCGCGGTGTTCTATCCGGTGTCGATCCTGCCGGGCTGGGTGCAGCCGGTGGCGCTGGCGCTGCCGTCGGCGCATGTGTTCGAGGGCATGCGCACCGCGATGACGTCGGGAAGGGTCGATTTCGGGGAATTAATCTGGGCAATCGGGCTCAATATCGTCTGGATGGCGGGTGCGATCCTGCTTTTTTCGCGCCAATTCCGCGCCGCCAGAACCCGCGGCGCGCTGCTTTCGATCGGTGAATAGGGGCCAATAAAGCGAAATGATGATGACATATGACAGTCTCGAACCGGCCGTATTCTGGTTGATCCGCCACGCCGTGGTGGAGGAGAACGCGCGGCTGATCAATTACGGCACCATGGACGTGGAACTCTGCCCGCAGAGCCTGATCAGCCAGGGCGCGGTCTATGCCGGCCTGGCCCGCCGCCTGCCGCGCGACGCCGCCTGGGCGGTCACCCCGCTGTCGCGCACCCGGCGCACCGCCGAGGCGATCTTCGCCGCCGGCTATCCGACAGCGCCGCTGGAGGTGGTGCCGGGGCTGATCGAGCAGAACATGGGTACCTGGCAGGGCCGGACGCATGCCGAAATTCCGGCGCTGCTGCAACAGCCGGCGCACGCCTTCTGGCCGCTGGCCGGCGACGAAATTCCGCCTGAGGGCGAGAGCATGGCGCAGGTGATCGTCCGGGTCGGCGCCACGCTGGAGGAGTTGGCGCTGGCGCATGCCGGCCGCAACCTGGTAGCGGTGAGCCACGGCGGCGCGATCCGGGCGGCGGTGGCGCATGCGCTGGGCATCGATGCCACCAACGCGCTGCATCTGTCGGTGCAGAACCTGTCGCTGACCTGTATCGAGCGTCACGCGCGGGGCTGGAAAGTGGTCTGCGTCAATGAGATGGCCGGCTTCTGAGCTGCGACTCCGGATCAAGCTTGCTTGATAACATCTTGTTGCCACAGTGTGCGGCCCCTAATTGCCCACCAGGCCGCGCCGTATGGGGGCCACCAACCAACGGGAGATGCCGCATGCGACGCTTGTTCCCTCTGCTGCTGACAGCACTCGCCCTGCTGCTGCCGATCGCCGCCCAGGCGCAGACCGAAGAGCAATCGCTGGTCGATCGCGCCACGCTCTCGGTGCAGGAAATGCTGTCCGACCAGTCCAACCCGGACGCCCGCAATCTGCTGCGCAACGCCACCGGGGTGATGCTGTGCCCGCGGGTGTTCAAGGCCGGGTTCATCCTGGGCGGCCAGGGCGGCAGTTGCGTGCTGGTCGGGCGCGGGCAGGCCGGCTGGACGTCGCCGGCGTTCTACGGCCTGGCCAGCGGCAGCGTCGGCTTCCAGATCGGCGTGCAGGATAGCCAGATCATCTTCATCATCCGCACCGAAAAAGGCCTCAAGGCGCTGATGAACAGCCAGTTCAAGTTCGGCGCCGACGCCGGCGTGGCGGTGGCGACGATTGGCGCCGGGGTGGCCGGCGCCACCACGGCGGCGCTCAGGGCCGATATCGTGGCGTTCGCCAAATCGCGCGGGCTGTATGCCGGCATCTCGCTGGACGGCAGCATCATCTCGCAGCGCAGCGACTGGAACGCCGCCTATTACGGCCAGCCGCTGAGCCCGCAGCAGATCGTGCTGGCCGGCCAGGGCCGCAACCCCGGCGCCGAGCCGCTGCGCGAGATGCTGGCGCGGTTTTCTGGAGGAAGGTAAGGTCTTCTTTTTGTGAACAAAAAGAAGCAAAAAAACTTTCTATCCGTTGGAGTGTACGCGATCTCCGCGACTCCGGTGTTGCAAGGCGACCAAAAGTTTTTTGCTGCTTTTTTTCAAAAAAGCAGACCTTGCTTGCTGGGATAGCCGCGCCGCCCGCTTGGCGCTAATCTGCGCCGATGCAGGCCAGCGAACCATTCTGGAAGACCAAGCGGCTGGACGAGATGTCCAAGGCCGAGTGGGAGTCGCTGTGCGACGGCTGCGGGCGGTGCTGCCTGCACAAGCTGGTGTTCGAGGACGGCAGCGAGGCCGGGCGGCTGGCCCATACCAACGTCGCCTGCCGGCTGCTCGACCTGCATGAATGCCGCTGCACCCATTACGAAACCCGCCGCCGCCATGTGCCGGATTGCGTCAGTCTGACGCCGGAAACCTTGGCCGAGATCAACTGGTTGCCGCCGAGTTGCGCCTATCGCCGCCTGGCCGAGGGGCGCGACCTGTTGTGGTGGCATCCGCTGGTCTCCGGCGACCCCGAGACGGTGCACAGCGCCGGCATCTCGGTGCGCGACCGGGCGGTGGGCGAGCGGCAGGCCGGGCCGCTGGAGCATCATATCGTCGAATGGCCGGGCAAATTGCCGCGTCGGCAACGCCCCGCGAAAGAGTGAGAAGGAATTCCTGAAATGTTGCAGAACGCCTTGTTTGGCGGCGTCAACGCCGCCGTGCTGACCGCGATGAAGGATGATCTGTCGGTCGATATTCAGCGCAGCGCAGGGCATGCCAAATGGCTGCTGGCCAATGGCTGCAACGGGCTCGCGGTGCTGGGCACCACCAGCGAGGCGAACTCGCTCGGCATCGAGGAGCGGACCGCGTTTCTTGAGGGCATGGTGGCGGCCGGCATTCCGGCGGCGCGGATGATGCCTGGCACCGGCACCACGGCGATTACCGACACCGTGAAGCTGACCCGCCACGCCGAGGCGCAGGGCTGCCGCGCCGCATTGCTGCTGCCGCCGTTCTACTACAAGGACCCCAGCGAGGACGGGCTGTTCGCCTATTTCTCCGAGGTGATCCAGCGGGTTGGCGGCGACATCAAGATCTACCTGTACCACTTCCCGAAGCAGTCGGCGGTGCCGTTCACCGTGCCGCTGATCGCCCGCCTGCTGAAGGCGTATCCCGACAAGGTGAAGGGGCTGAAGGACAGCAGCGGCGATTTCGTCAACACCAAGAGCTATGTTGACGCCTTCGCGGCCGATGGGTTCGAGGTGTATTGCGGCGATGACGGCGCATTGCACAAGCTGCTGAACGCCGGCGGTGCCGGCTGCATCACGGCGGCCGCCAATGTCGGCTGTGCTGCCAGCGCGGTGGTCTACGCCAACTGGAA
This sequence comes from Acetobacteraceae bacterium, assembly GCA_035497095.1. GTDB lineage: Bacteria > Pseudomonadota > Alphaproteobacteria > Acetobacterales > Acetobacteraceae > 70-18. Next base: position 18,355 of record DATJEA010000099.1, read on the forward strand.
CAACGCCAAGGGCGCCGAGGCACAGGTGCAGTTGAGCATGATCCGCAAGGCGGTGACCTCGGCACCGCTGATCCCCGGCCTGAAGGCGCTGGTGGCACGCAATACCGGCGACGCCGGCTGGACCAATATCCGCCCGCCGCATTTGAAGCTGGACGCTGGGGCGGCGCGGAAGTTGTTCGACGCGTTCGATGCCAGCGGGTTGAAGCTGGCGAAGGCGGCTTAAGAAAGGGAAGATCTTCTTTTTTTCAAAAATGAAGCCTTCGCTTGCTTCTGGGGGATGTTCTCGTGCCGCTATCGGTCATCGGCTCCGGCTTCGGCCGCACTGGCACCATGAGCTTGAAGCTCGCGCTGGAGCAGCTTGGCTTCGGGCCGTGCCATCACATGACCGAGGTGTTTCCGTCGCCGCGGCAGGTCGGCTTGTGGTGCGACATCGCGGCGCGCAAGCCGGTGGACTGGCACCAGGTGTTCGAGGGTTTTCGCGCCGCGATCGACTGGCCGACGTGCAATTACTGGCGCGAGCTGGCCGAGGCATTCCCCGAGGCGAAGGTGATCCATACCACCCGCCCGGCGGAGCAGTGGTGGGGCAGCTTCGAGAAGACCATCGCCGAGAGCCTGACCGTGCGCGCGCCGACCACCAACCCGGTGCAGGCGCGAATGCGCGAGATGACCACCGCGATCATTACCGAGGACGTGTTCGGCGGCCGCCCGCGCGACAAGGCGGTGGCGCTGGCGGCGTTCCATGCCCGCGAGGCGGCGGTGCGCGCGGCGATCGCGCCGGAGCGGCTGCTGGTGCTGGCGCCGGAGGATGGCTGGGAGAAGCTGTGCCGGTTTCTTGGTGTGGCGGTGCCGGCGACGCCATATCCGCGCACCAACACCACGGCGGATTTCCGCGCCTCGGCGCCGGGCAAGGTGTGACGCGCGGCCGGCGGTAGCGGTTCAGTGCGCGAGGATCGCCACCGCGACGTCGGTGACGCCGGTGATCATGATCTGTACGCCGATGCATAGCAGGATGAAGGCCGAGAGGCGGGTCACGATGCGCCGAGCGGAGACGCCGAGCAGGCCGGCGACGCGGTCGGCCGAGCGGTAGGCCAGCCAGATCACCGCCGCCATGGCAAGGCAGGCGGCCGTCATGCCGAGGAAGAACGGCACCACGCCGCTGAGCGGCCGGCCGGCGCCGAGCGCCACCGCCACCGAGATGGTGCCTGGTCCGGTGGTGAACGGCAGGGTAAGCGGGAAGAAGGCGATGTCCTCGGTGTTGGGGCCGGTGGCTTCCACCTGCTGCGCCTTGCGCGCCTCCTGCCGCTCGGGGGCGGAGAGCAGGTCCCAGGCGCGCAGAGCCACCACGGCGCCGCCGGCCAGCCTCAGCGCGGCGAGCGAGATGCCGAAGAAGTTCAGCACATAGGCGCCGCCCCAAAGGGCGATCAGCATCACCAGCAGCGAGTACAGCGCCACCCGGTTGGCCAGCCGGCGGCGTTCGTCGGCCGTCGCGTCGCCGACCACCTCGTTGAAGATGAACGCGGCGCCGGGCGGATTGACGATGGAGAACAGCGCCGGGAAGGCGAGCAGGAAGGCGGCGAGCATCGGCGGGGCGGCTTTCCGTGGGGGCCAACAGAGCAGCGGATTCGGGCGATCCTGGCGCATCGGCGCCGGCGCTGGGAAGCACAAAGCGATTGGGGGCCGGGAATGGTGGAGCTGAGCGGGAACTCTACCAACGTTCTTAGCGCCCTCGATACCCAATAACGTCATCGACTTCCGGCTGCCTGAAGGGCTGTGTGTTACAGGTTTGTGTTACAGATTTCAAGGGGCGGGCAAGCCCATACCGGTCAACACTCATCCTCCGATGCCCGACTGAGCAGTTCGAACTTGGGCACGCGACCATACGCGCGGCGGAGCTCCCTGACCCAGCTCAGCTCGTCAGCTGTCAGCGGCGCGAAAAACACTGCCTCGATCTCGTCCAGCGCCTCCGGTTCGTAGGCACGAAGCCACTCGCGTATCATCATCCGGGGATCCTGTCCGAGAGCCCTCGCAAGAGGCGCGACCTTGCCGAGCGGGAGTCGCGTTCGACCTTGCTTGATCATTGTGATGAGGTTGGGATTGTCGTAATCAAGCTTCGAAGCCAGATCGACTTGGGTCATCGGCGCATCATTGATCGGTCGATCGAGGATTTCGATAAAGGCAAGCTGAGCAGGCGTTTTCATATTCAATATATCCCATTTACTGTTACCAATATATATAGCGAAAATGCGATTATTATTTAACAGAATACATTAGGAGATGTTCGAATATCCGCGCTAATTCAAATCATTAGCTCATATTGTTTTACGTCTATACCACCCATTCAGTAACTGCATTGATGGCGCGGCAGCGCACTCCCTACGGCTGTTGCCGTCCACGACTCTCCCCGCGCGGTCAGAACCCCCTTCGCCTGGCGCTCTGAGGCAAGCTAGGCATGGCAGAGGCCAAACCGCCACGTTGGGCCGTGGAGCGAACGGGACCCAGGCGCCGAGCCTGAAGCGATCAGAACGGGGGTAGG
>DATJEA010000100.1:0-9607 GCA_035497095.1 Acetobacteraceae bacterium
TGCGCCGGGGTGGTCGCCTCGCCGATGAACTTCGCCACGCCGTCGAACATTCGGGAATAGTCGATCTCCTGGAACGCCCGCGCCCGCAGGTCGCGCGCCTCCACCTGGCCGACGATCAAAAGCAGCGGCACCGCGTCCTGCTGCGCGGTGTGCACCGCGATGGCCGCATTGCAGGCCCCCGGCCCGCGGCTGACCAGGGCGACTCCGGGCCGGTTGGCCAGCCGCGCGTCGGCCAGCGCCATGAATCCGGCGCCGGATTCGTGCCGGCAGGTGACCAGATCGATCTGCGGATGGCCATACAGCGCGTCCAGCACGGCGACATAGCTCTCGCCGGGCACGCAGAACGCGCGGTCGACGCCCTGGGCTGCGAGGAAGGCGACGAGGGTCTGTGCGGCGGTGTGCATGCGGTGAGGCTACAGGCGCGGCGCGGCGCGGGAAAGCCGGGGGGCGATTTCCCCGGTTGACCGCACCGCCTGCGGTATCTAATAGGGCGTCTCGCTGAACCACATGATCGGGCGTAGCTCAGCGGTAGAGCAATCGGCTGTTAACCGATTGGTCGTAGGTTCGAATCCTACCGCCCGAGCCATTTTACCGACAAAAACTCGCGGGCGGCGCAATCGGGGCGGTGGTGCCGGGTGCAGGATTTGAACCCGCGACCTTCGGTTTACAAAACCGCTGCACTACCACTGTGCTAACCCGGCTGCCGGCGCTCTCCTACCTTGGCCGATGGCGGGATGCAAACGCCATCGCGGTTGCTATTCCTTGCACATATCTCGCACCGGCTGCTCAGCGAAACCGGAGCACGCCGCGTTCGGTGGCGACGGCGTGGAGCGGGGCGTCGTACTCGCCGACCGGCACCGCGTCCAGTTCCTGCGCAGCGTAGGCGCAGCCGATGGCGGTGGCGCCGGGCAGGCCGGCCAGCGTGCGGTCGTAATAGCCGCCGCCGTAGCCCAGCCGGTGACCGGCACGGTCGAACGCCAGCAGCGGCACCAGCAGCACGTCCGGCGCCAACGGCTCGCCGGTCGGGCGCTCGGTGCCGAAGCGCTCGCGGATCATCGCCATGCCTGGATACCAAAGCCTAAAAATCAATGGGTTGCCGCGCGGAGGCGTCTCGGGAAGGACGATCCGATGACCGCGCGCATGCAGGCTTTGCAGCAGCGGGCGGATGTCGATTTCGTCGCCCATCGGCCAGAAGCCGGAGACCACGCTGCCGGCCGGTGGCGGCATTTCGGCGAGCAGATGGCGGGCAAGTTGGGCGCCGAGCGCAGGGTCCCAGCCGGCACGGTCGGCCTGGGCCTGGGCGCGCGCCGCGCGTTTGGCGGCCAGCAGATCAGCGCCGTGAGTGTTTGGGGAGGAAATGTGTGGAGCCGCCATGGCCGTTGGTGCTGTATCCTCCCAAGGCCTGCGTGAGCAGGTGGGCACCGGGTATCATGACCAGGATCACAACAGAGCCAGTTCCCTGGGAGTTGCTTATCGGCCCTGGGGATACCTTACCTGACGCACCCAGCAGCTCCACCCCTCCTATCTAGGGCCGTTCGAGGTCCGCTGCAATCTGTTCCGCACGCGCGGCGAGCCTGGCGAGGCGGCGGGAGGACTCGCCGTCGGCTTTCTTGCGGCTGGCGGGGGCGGCGCTGCGGGCGGCGTCCAGGTCGGCCTTCATGTCGTGCAACTCGTCGGCCATCAGCAGGGCCGCGAGCACCAGCAGCCTGGCCTCGCCGGTCTGGCTGCCGAGCTGGCGGATGCTTTCCACCCGGGTTTCCACCTGCGCCGCCATGTCGGCCAGATGCTGTTCCTGCCCGTCCTCGCAGCCGACGGTATAGCTGTAGCCATTGATCTTCACGGTGACCTGCGCCACGCCGCACTCCTCGCACCTATGTGCCCGATGCCCCGGCTGCCGCCAGCCGGGTGTTCAGGTCTCCAGCGCGCCGCGCAACTGGGCGATCAGCGCGTCCAGGCGCACGGCGATGGCAGATGTATCGACGGATTCGCCCGGTTTGGCTACCTCCGGCGATGGCCGGCGGCCAAGTTGCGCGATACGTTCGAGTGCGCTCTCCAGCCGGGCGGCGGCATCGTCGTCGCCCGCGTCATCATTCTCGGTCAAGCGCCCCTCCAGCAGATCGGCCAGTCGATTAGGACAGGACTTGAGTTACACCGTGCAACCGGCTTGAACGTCAAGCATGTTCTCGCATCCAGGGCTTACCGCGCCGGCCGTCATGGTGCACGGGCTGGACCAGGCCAGGCTGGCGCTGGCGCTGGGTCGGCCGCTGGTGCTGGTCTCGGCGCCGGCCGCGGCAGGCTATGCCGGCTGCCTGTGGTGGCGCGCGCTGGCCGACCTGGCCGCCGCCGAGGCGCCGGGGCTGGTCGCCGCCGACGTGCTGGATTGCGGCGATGCGCCGGGCTGGGCCATGGCGGCGCTGCGGGTGCGATGCCATATGCTGGTATTGGACCCCGCGTGCCCGGCCTGGGCGCGGGTGGCGGCGGCGGCGGCCGGGATCGGCGCCACCGTGTTGCCACAGCGGCCTGATGTGCTGGATCTGGGCCAATCCGGCGCCGAAAGGAAGCTGCCAGCCTGGCTGCGCGGCCGAGCGCCGGACCGATCGTGACATAACCGACCCGTTGTTGTAAGACACGGCAAAGATTGAGAAAGAGGCATATCCAATGCGGATCACCCAGCGCGTCAAGAAGATCCTCGACTGGTACGAGGGCGACAATCCCGGCAGCAAGGCCAACCTGGCGCGCATCCTGATGGAGGGCAAGCTCGGCGGTAGCGGCAAGCTGTTGATCCTGCCGGTCGACCAGGGCTTCGAGCATGGTCCGGCGCGCAGCTTCGCGCCCAATCCGGCAGCCTATGACCCACATTACCACTACCAGTTGGCGATCGAGGCCGGGCTGTCGGCCTATGCCGCGCCGCTCGGCATGATCGAGGCCGGGGCCGACAGCTTCGCCGGCGCCATCCCGACCATCCTGAAGCTGAACAGCAGCAACTCGCTGGCCACCAGCAAGGACCAGGCGGTCACCGGCAGCGTCAACGACGCGCTGCGGCTCGGCTGTGCGGCGATCGGCTTCACCATCTATCCGGGCAGCGAATACGCGTTCGACCAGATGGAGGAGTTCCGCGCGCTGGCCGATGAGGCGAAATCCGCCGGCCTCGCCGTGGTGCTGTGGAGCTATCCGCGCGGCCCGAACCTGGACAAGGCCGGCGAGACCGCGGTGGATATCTGCGCCTATGCCGCACACATGGCTGCCTTGCTCGGCGCACATATCATCAAGGTCAAGCCGCCCTCCGGTGTGGTCAGCCTGGAGGCCGCCAAGAAGACCTATGAGAGCCAGCATATCGACATCTCCACGCTGTCCAAGCGGGTCGAGCATGTGATGCAGGCGGCGTTCAACGGTAAGCGCATCGTGGTGTTCTCCGGCGGCGAGGCGAAGGACATCGAGGGGCTGTATGCCGAGGTGCGCGGCCTGCGCGACGGCGGTGCCAACGGCAGCATCATCGGCCGCAACACCTTCCAGCGCCCCAAAGCTGAGGCGCTGGCGATGCTGGCCAAGATCGTCGAGATCTACCAGGGCAAGGCGTAAGCCGTGGCCAAACCCGCGTCGGAGCCGGCGCCGGAGGAGCGGTGCCGGCTGTATCTGGTGACGCCCCCGGCGTTCGACCCGCTGGCCTTCCGCGATACGCTGGCATCGGCACTCGATGCCGGCGACGTCGCCTCGGTGCAACTGCGCCTGAAGGACGCCGAGGCCGACGTGCTGAAACGCGCCATCGATGTGCTGCGCCCGGTGACCCAGGCGCGGCAGGTGGCGTTCCTGCTCAACGACAACCCGGCGCTGGCGGTTGAGACCGGCTGCGACGGCGCCCATGTCGGCCAGTCCGACATGCCGGCCAGGGCGGCGCGCAAGTTGCTCGGCGACCTCATCCTCGGCGTCACCTGCCATGACAGCCGTGATCTGGCGATGACCGCCGGCGAGGACGGGGCGGATTACGTCGCGTTCGGCGCCTTCTTCCCGACCGCCACCAAGGCGGTGGTGCACCACGCCGAGCCGGAATTGCTGGCCTGGTGGTCCGAGCTGATGGAACTGCCGTCGGTTGCCATCGGCGGCATCACCGCGGCGAACTGCGCGCCGCTGGTGCAGGCCGGCGCCGGGTTCCTGGCCGTGGTCGGCGCGGTGTGGAACCACCCGGAGGGGGCTGCGGCCGGGGTGCGGGCGATGAACGCGGCGATCGACGCCGCCCGCGCGGCATAGCTGCAGCCGCTCTGCCGAAGCGACCGAGCCGGAACGCCGAGCGCCCTCCCCCGCGATTGCGGAGGAGGGCGCCGGTCGGCCGCCATAGCGATCGAGCAAGCGTGCCGGGCCTACCCGCACGGCAAAGGGTGGCCGGCGATCAGACGCTCTCGACTCAGCCGGGCAGCAGCACCTTGTCGATCACCTGGATCACGCCGTTCGACTGCATCACGTCGTAGGTGCTGATCTGCGCGACATCGCCCTTGGCATCGATCACCTCGACATTATGCGGGCCATTCATCTTCACCATCAGCTTGCCGCCCTCGACGGTGGTCAGCGTAGCCTCGCCGTTCTGCTCCATGATCATCTTGTGCAGCGCGTCGAAGGTCAGCGTGCCCGGCACCACGTGATAGGTCAGCACCTTCACCAGCATCGGCTTGTTCTTTGGCTGCAACAGCGTCGGCACGGTGCCTTTCGGCAATGCGGCGAACGCTTCGTTGGTCGGCGCGAACACGGTGAACGGGCCGGGGCCTTCCAGCGTGCCGACCAGGCCGGCGGCCTTCACCGCGGCGACCAGCGTGGTGTGGTCGGCCGAGTTCACCGCGTTGGCGACAATGTTCTTGCTTGGCAGCATCGCCTGGCCGCCGACCATGACCGGGCCGGCCATCGGCGGCGCCATCGGGGTGGCGGCCATGCCTTGCGTGCAGGCGGCGAGTAGCAGCGCGGAGAGCGCCATCGGGACGAGTGCAGTGGTTTTCACCGGAGGTTTCCTTGATCCGCCGGGCCGCGTTATGCGGCCTCTTGCACCCGTGCTACGCAGCGACGCGGCGTTTGGATCAGCCGAAACGTCCGGTCAGCAATTATTTCCGCGCTGCTTCCAGCCGATGACATGCCCATCGAGCAGTTCGAACGTGGTGTCGCAGCGCCATTGCACCACCTGCGGCGGGAAGCCACCGCCATAGCCGTACGGGCCGAAGCCGATGAACGGCGAACCCGGCCAGATATCCAACTGGCTGGTGCGGTAGGAGAGGAAGCGGTGGCCCTCGCCATCGAAACTGCCGGTGGGCACGCCGAGTTGGCGCACCAGATCGGTCTCGCTCATGCCGATGAAGGCGTTGAGCCGGGCCTGATGGCGGGCGGTCGCGGCCGGGTCGGTGCAGGCGGCCAGGGTCAATACCACCAGCAGCAGCAGCGCGCGCATCGGCTCAGGCCGCCCCGCCGCAGTAATTGCCGCGCTGATGCGCCGCCGTGACCCGGTCTCCGATCAGATCGAAAGTGGTCTCGCACGACCAGGCGAGCAGCCGTGGCGGAACGCTGTGATAGTCGAGCCCGACCAGTTCCGGCGGATCCTGGTCGAACGGCGAGCCCGACACCCACTCGCTGTAGTCCTTCACATAGACCAGCCGGACATGATCGCCGCTGACCGTCTGATCGGCCGGCGGGCCCAGCGTATAGACCAGCGCCGCCTCACTCATGCCGACATAGCCGGCGAGGCGGGCCTGGCGCTCGGCGGCCAGTTGCGCCGGGCTGGCGCAGGCGGCGAGCAGCAGCGGCGCGGCGAGCAACAGGGCGGTCACACGCATGGCAGGGTCCTCCTGATGCCCCTATATAGGCGCGTCGCGGTCCTGTGCAGGGAGCCACAGCACCTGATCGATGCGGTCGGCGCCCGCGGCCAGCATGGCCAGCCGGTCGAAGCCGAGCGCAATGCCGGCGCAGTCGGGTAGGCCGGCGGCGAGGGCGGCGAGCAACTCTTCGTCGAGCGGCCAGTCCGGCCCGCCATACAGCGCATGCCGGCGGGCGCGGTCGGCCTCGAAGCGGCTGCGCTGCTCGGCGGAGTCGGTCAGTTCGACGAAGGCGTTGGCTAGTTCCAGGCCGCAGGCGAACAGCTCGAACCGCTCGGCGACGCGCGGATCGGCCGGGTCGCGTCGGGCCAGCGCCGCCTGGGCGGCCGGCCAGTGGGTGAGGAAGGTGGGGTGGCGGCGGCCGATCGCCGGCTCCACCCGCTCCAGCAGCAGGCGGAAGAACAGATCCTCCCAGTCCTCGCCGTCGCGCAGCCTGGTGCCGGCCGCCGCCGCCAGCGCCGGGGCATCGTCGGCCGTGGCCAGCAGGTCGGCGCCGACATGGCGGGCGAACGCCTCGGCCATGGTCAGCCGCTCGAATCGCGCCAGGTCGATGGTTGCGCCGCGGCAGGTCAGCACCGGCGGCAGCACGGCGCGCAGCAGCGCCTCGGTCTCGTCCATCAGGTCGGACAGCGTGCCGCCCGGGCGATACCATTCCAACATGGTGAACTCGGGCGCGTGCAGGTCGCTGCCCTCGCCGTTGCGCCAGACCCGGGCGAGCTGGAAAATCCGGCCGGCGCCGCCAGCCAGCAGCTTCTTCATGGCGAATTCCGGGCTGGTGTGCAGCCACAAGTCCTCGCCGCTGCCATCCGGGCGCCGGCGATGGGTGGCGAAGCTGGCCAGATGCACTTCCTCGCCCGGCGTGGCCACCGCGTAGGGGGTCTCGACCTCCAGGTAGCCGCGCGCGGCGAAAAAGCTGCGGGTGGCGGCGGTCAGCAGCGCCCGGCGACGCAGAAACGGTAGCCGGTCGGGCAGGTTCCGCCAGCTCACCGCGCCGCATCCGGCAGCCGCAGCAGCCGTCCCTCGCCCACCACCACCGCGCCGCCGCCGATGCTGATGCCGGTCACCACGCCGCCGGCGCGGGTGACGCCGGCGCGGATCAGGCTGGGCCGGCCCATCTCGACGCCCTGGGCGATGGCGATGCGGTGTTCGCCATCCGGCCGCGGCAGGCTGCCGACCAGGGCGGCGGCGGCCGAGCCGGTGGCCGGGTCCTCGCGCACGCCGAGGCTGGTGGAGAACATCCGGGCGCGCAGGCTGTGCGGGCCGGTCGGCGCGAAGATATAGGCGTTGGCGCGCCACAACCGCGGCGCCAGCGCCTCCCACAGATCGCTGCGCAGGCTGGCGGCGGAAACCGCGGCGAGATCGGCCAGCGGCACCATCACGAACGGCGTGCCGTAGCTGGCCTGCCACGGGTCGCCGGCCAGCATCTGGCCCAGCGCCTCGCCGATCGCGCCGCGCAGGTCGGGCAGCATCTCCATCTCGGCCGGGCCGTCGCGGAAGAAGGTCGCGCTGCTGCCCTCGCCGAACGCCACCCGCACCGGCCCGACGCCAAGCTCCAGCACCGTCCCGGCTTCGCTGGCGCGGCCGAGATGGCGCAGCACCAGCGCGGTGCCGACCGTCGGGTGGCCGGCGAACGGCAACTCGCCGCCGGGGGTGAAGATGCGCACGGCGAATCGGCCAGGGGCGCTGCCGGGCGTCACGAAGCTGGTCTCCGACAGGTTGAACTCGCGGGTGATCGCCTGCATCTGCACCTCGTCCAGCCCGGCGGCATCGGGCAGCACTGCCAGCGGGTTGCCGCCATAGGCGCGGCTGGTGAACACGTCGGCGAGAATGTAGTTATACGTGGGCATGGGTCCCTCATCGCTGCTGCGGCCAGACAGCCGCGGACCATGCCCGAGCGCCCGGCGCCTGACCATCCCGGCACGCGCGACACGGCCACGCGCTTGCCGATCCGCCCCCGAGCGTCTAGACACCGGCCCCACGACCGCCCTCTTTGACATTTCCGCGAGAATTCCGATGAAGCAGCAGGCGAACCTGATTCGTGCCGGCCAGGTGATCGAACATGACGGTCAACGCTGGACCATCCTGAAGCAGCAGATCATCACCCCCGGCAAGGGCGGCGCATTCATCCAGGTGGAGATGCGCAGCCTCAAGAGCGGCAACAAGACCAACGAGCGCTGGCGCACCGCGGACACCGTGGAGCGGCTGCAGACCGACCAGAAGGAGTACACCTACTCCTACACCGACGGCCAGAACCTGGTGCTGATGGACCCCGAGACCTTCGAGCAGGCGATGGTGCCGGTCGATATCCTCGGCGATCTGGCGCCCTACCTGCAGGACAACATGACCGTCGAACTTGATCTGGTGGAAGGCGACCCGGTCGGCATCCGGCTGCCGCCGACCGTGGTGCTGGAAGTGACCGAGGCCGACCCGGTGGTGAAGGGCCAGACCGCCAGCAGTTCGTACAAGCCGGCGCTGCTGTCGAACGGCGTCAAGACCCAGGTGCCGCCATTCGTCGAATCCGGCGAGAAGATCGTGGTGCGCACCGAGGACGGCAGCTACGTGGAGCGGTTCAAGGGCTGACATCATGGCCCAGCGCCTCTCCCCGCACATGACGGTGATGCAGAACGCCGCCCAGCGCGCGGCCAAGCGGCTGCTGCGCGACTTCGCCGAGGTCGAGCAGTTGCAGGTCAGCGTCAAAGGCCCCGGCGATTTCGTCAGCCAAGCCGACATCCGCGCCGAGCAGTCGCTGCGCGAGGACCTGGCCAAGGCGCGGCCGGGCTACGCCTTCCTGATGGAGGAATCCGGCGCCCATGGCAGCGAAAACTGGGCCTGGCGCTGGGTGGTCGATCCGCTCGACGGCACCAGCAACTTCCTGCACGGCATCCCGCACTGGGCAATCAGCATCGGGCTGGAGCGGCGGCTGGAGGATGGTTCCAGCGAACTCGCCGCCGGCGTCATCTACGCGCCGGCGGTGGACGAGATGTTCTGGGCCGAGAAGGGCGCCGGCGCCTATCTCAACGAGCGTCGGCTGCGGGTTTCCGCCCGGCGCGACCCGAAGGCGTCGATGTTCGCCACCGGCATCCCGTTCGCTGCGGTGGCGGCTTCGCGCCGGCTGGCGTTCGCCCGCACGCTCGGCACACTGATGCCGCAGGTGGCCGGCATCCGCCGCTTCGGCGCCGCGGCGCTGGATCTCGCCTGGGTCGCCGCCGGGCGTTACGAGGGCTTCTGGGAGCTTGGCCTGAAGCGCTGGGATATCGCCGCCGGCGTGCTGATCGTGCGCGAGGCCGGCGGCTACGTGACCGACCCGCACGACGGCGACCCGCTGGCCGAGGGCGACGTGGTGGCGGCCAATCCGTATATGCACCCGATGCTGCGCGACGCGGTGGCCGATGGCGTCGCCGCGGCGGCCAGCCGCCAAACCGTCCGATAACGCCGGATTTGAGCCGGGCGATCCGGCCTTGTAGGGTGCAGCGATGATCCAGCCGCCCCGCCCGCTGCGCTGCGCCGCCGCCCTGCTGCTTGGCGGCATGCTGGCGACATCGACGCTGTCCGCCCCCGCTTTGGCCAGGACCATCCTGGACCGCAAGGCGCTCGACGCGCTGACCGCCAGCGGCCTGCCGCTGCCGCCGCCGGAACCACCCGGCCCGCCGGCGCCGGAGGCTCCGGCATATCCCGCTGCCGCCCCGCCCGCCGCCGCGCGCGGCCTCGCCCCCTCCCCGCCCGTGCCGCCCACTGTCCCGGCGCCGCTGCCGGTGCCCGGC
>DATJEA010000101.1:0-4333 GCA_035497095.1 Acetobacteraceae bacterium
GGCTCGACCGGCGCCGACAGCATGCAGGGCGGCGCCGGCAACGACTCCTATCGCGTCGATCATGCCGGCGATCAGGTGGCCGAAGCTGCCGGTGGCGGCAATGACACGGTGTGGGCCAGCGTGGACTACACACTGGCCGCCGGCGCCCAGGTCGAGATGCTGCGCGCGCAGAACGCCACCGGGCTGCGTCTGGTCGGCAATGCCTACAGCCGTACCCTGTATGGCAATTCCGGCGCCGACACGCTGATCGGCGGCGCCGGCAATGACAGCATCAACGGCTGGGGCGGCAATGACGTGCTGACCGGCGGCGGCGGGGCGGACGTGTTCAGCTTCGCGGCGGCGTCCGGCCATGATGTCATCACCGACTTCATGCCGGCCGGGGCCGGTGGCCATGATCTGCTCGATGTCCGGGCACTCGGCGTCACCGCGGCGAATTTCTCCACCAAGGTGGCGATCTCCGCGGCACCTGACGGCAGCGCATTGATCGCAATCGGCGGCAGCACGATGAATTTGCAGGATGTTGCGCCGTCCAGCCTGGCGATTGCCGACTTCCGTCTGGGGTAGCGCTGGAGCACGACTGTTAATTTTAGCATTAGGAAAAGCGGTATTGTAACGTTAATGTTGTAAACCGTGATGAGCTTATTGGCATGGCGGGACGACCGGGCAGACATCGCGGAGCCGCGTTCGGCCGAAGCGATGCCTGGTGTGCACGCCGATATCGCGGCATGCCCCGGGCCGGCGCTATCCGGCGCTTCTGCCGCCGCCATCCAGCCCGTTGCCGGCCGCTGGCTTCTGTCCGAACAGGCGGTGGCGAACCGCGAAATCGAGCAGTGCGACGTTATCGCGCAGGCCGAGGGTCTGCATCGCGCGGTATTTGTGGAACGCCACGGTCCGCGGCACGATGCCAAGCTGCCTGGCCGCCGCCTTCATCGACATCCCGGTAACCAGCAATTTCAGCACTTCCAGTTCGCGCTGCGACAGCCGGGTGAGCGGGTCCTGGCCGTGCTCGGCGCGCAGCGCGGCGATGTCACCGCCATGGATCGAGGGCGACAGATATTGCCCGCCGCTGGCAACGATGCGCAACGCATGCAGCAGCTCGGCGGTGGGGCCGGTTTTCACCATGTATGCCGAGGCGCCGAGCGCGAATGCCTGGGCGGCGATTGCCGGATCGGATTCCATCGACAGATAGGCGAGTTTTGCGCTGACACCGATGGCGCGCAGCAGCCGGGCGGTTTCCAGCCCGTTGATGCCGGGCATGCCAATATCGAGCAGAATCAGTTCAGGGCGCAACTCCTGCGCCAACCGCAGCAGGCTGGTGCCGCAGGAGGCGGTGCCCACCAGGTTGAAATTCCTTTCGAGCAGGCTGCGTAGCATATCGAGAACCAGCACGTGGTCGTCGGCAATGAGCAGGCGGCAGTCAATGAAGGCCGGATCGCGTAGCGAGAACTCACCGCTTATCCCATTCTTATCAGCGTTTTCCACAATTGACTCCAGACCAGAGTTAATCTCGTTCATCGAGGAACACGAACAATGACAGGGATATCTGCCAATCACGGCTTCGGGCTTTTGATCATCGTCGCACGTATTTCGATCAATGCGGTTTGATCTGGAGCAACTGAATCGTCGATGCCGTGAATATCTGCACCGGCCGCGCTCGTTCAGCACGTTCCTTACTGCGACGGCGCTGCTCGTACTGATCCCGATTCACGCCGCGATCATCATTGTAATGCTTAATGTCCAGCAGGCGCAACGTCACAGAGTCGTGAATAATCTGCATTCTGTCACCATGCTGACCCGGGCCGCGCTGGATGCCGATGTTGCCGGTTGGCAGGCCGATCTGCGATCGCTGGCGGCGATGCTCGGCGAGGCGGCCGGCGATGCGCCCCTGCTGCTGCGCGCCTATCGTGCGAGCCACCCGGAGGTGCTGTCGCTCGCCGCCATCGATCGCGACGGCCATGTTGTTGAGCAGGCCGGGCGGGCGATCGGGGGCGAGACCGCCGCCCGCCTCCACACAATCGCATTCACACCGGCCGCCGGCCGGTCGCGCCTGGGCATCGCCGTGCCGTCGGTCGGCCCGGCTGACGGCTCGCCGCTGGTCGGGCTTGCTGCCATCCCACCGCTGCCGACCGGCGCGGCGATCGCCGTGGTGGCGGTGGTGCGGCTTGCCGGGACCAGATCCCTGCTGTCTACCGTGGGCGGCCTCCCAACCTGGCGGCTCGCGATCACCGACCTCGATGGCACGGTTCTGGCGGCTTCTGACCGAGCCCTGATCGGGCGCTCACTCGTGGTACCGCCGTCATCGGCACTGGTGGCGGACACTCCGGTGCAGCGCGTGCACCTGGGCGGTACCGAGTACTATGTCGCGGCAGTGGACACGGTTTCCGGGCCTTGGCGGGTGGTCGCGAGGATCCCGGCGGCGGTGTTGGACCCTTCCTGGCGCGCCGAGCTGAACTGGGTGCTGCTGGCCGGCGTGCTGCTGGTGTTGCCGCTGGCGGTCAATCTGCTGCTCGGCCAGCATCTCGGCCGCCGCCTGGTGGCGCTGGCTGACGCAGCGCGCGCGGTCGGGCATGAGCGGACGCCGCCACCGCTGCGGCCGACGGTGATCCGCGAGCTCAACGTCGTGCAGCGAACTTTGCGCGTGGCCTCGACCTTGATGCAGGAGCGCGCGCGCACCCGCGCCCGGGCACACGAGATGCGGGAAATGCTGGAGCGGGCGCAGCGGATGGAAAGCATCGGCCAGGCGATGGCCGGCATCGCGCATGATTTCGGCAATCTGGTCTTCGTGATCGGCGGCAACCTGGAGCGGCTCTACCCCAGCCTCGGCGCCCACAGCCCCGAAGGCCGGCTGGTGGCGGCGACGCAGCGGCTGACCCAGGAGGCCAAAACGCTGCTCTCGCTGCTGTCCTACGGCGGCCAGCGCAACTGGCGCGAGCCGACGGAGGTCGACGTGAGCGCCAATATCGCCGAACTCGGCGACCTGTTCCGCGACGTGATCGGCGGCGCGGCGCGGCTGGTGATGGCGATCGACCGCGACCTGATGCACTGCCACCTCGACCCGATCCTGTTCAAGTCGGTGCTGTGCAATCTGGTGATCAACGCCCGCAACGCCATGCCGAACGGCGGCGAAATCCGCATCGCCGCCCGCAACGCGCGGTTGGACACGGCGGCGGCAGCGGCCAAGGGGCTCGCCGCCGGCGCCTATGTGATGGTCTCGGTGAGCGATACCGGGATCGGCGTCGCGCCGGAATTGCGGGCGCGGATTTTCGATCCGTTCGTCACCACGCAGCAGGCCAAGGGCGCCGGGCTCGGCCTCAGCATCCTCCATGGCTTCGTCAAGGCGTCCGGCGGACATGTGGAATTGATCAGCGAGCCGGGCAAGGGGGCGACCTTCAGTATGTATTTTCCGGCGATCGCACCCGACGCCCGCTGACCGATGCGGCCAAAGCGGAACAATGCCGCCGCACCGTCTAAGCCGCACCGTCCAATGGATGAATTTTTTGGCTCGCATGGCGTTTTCTGTTGATCGGAGGCAGCCGTGAACGGCCCGATGATTTCACATGCAAGCGCCATCCCGGATGCTGCCGTTAGCATCCGGGGCGGCCATGGGTCACACGACGAGACCCAATGGTTCTGGCGGCTGGCATGAGCCTGCCCGCTCAGTCGGGCGGTTTCGGGCGGCGGAGGCCGGGCACGCGCAGGCGCAGGCGGTGCGGGACGAACGGCCAGCGATGCGGCGAGTGTTCGGCGAAGGGTGGCGGCTCGGGTTTGCGCGGCCTGGGCTGGCGGGGCCGGACACGGGCCGGCGCGGCGGGGCGGGCGATATAGGCCGGGGGTGCGATGGCGAACATCCGGCAGAGCGGGCGCAGCAGCCGGCCGGCCTGCGGGGCGGCGGCGCAGAGGGCGGCGATTTCGGGATCATCGACCAGAAGCTGGATGCGCGGGGCGTATTGCGCCAGCGGCTGGTGCAGGCGGATCAGCCAGGCATGGCCCTCGGGCGTGCGGCGGTGGCGCCAGGCCTCCGCCGGATGAATCTGCGGCGGCAGGCGTTGGGACCGGTTGCGGCGCGGACGCGGGTGGAGGCGGCCCTGCTGCCAGCGCAAGGCGAGACGGTCGAGCCGCGCCAGGGTGCGGCGCAGGCGGACCCAGACCAGCACCAGCAGCGGCGCCAGCGCGCGATGGCGGGCGGCGACCGCGGCCACGCCGGCGCAGAGATCGGCGATATGGGGGAGGTAGCGTTGGCCGAGCGCGGTGGCGGGGGTGGCGGGGTTCATTGACGTTAATTTTACTGACGGTCGCACGTCGCTGCAAGCAAAACCGGGGAGCGATTTCACCT
>DATJEA010000102.1:0-1773 GCA_035497095.1 Acetobacteraceae bacterium
GCGCGATCCGGTGGTTAACGGGTGTTTCACGCTGACGGGCGTGTAAAGCCTGCCGACGCCGCGCGGCGTTTCAATCCGGCACAGTGTCCGGGGTCGCGATGTCCTGAGGGCGCAGCATGACCAGAGCCGCGAGCCCCGCCAGTGCGGCGGCGGCGGCAGCCACCAGCACCGCGCGGTCGAAAGCGGCGTCGAGCGCCGCACCTCGAGCGGCGAGCACCGAGCCGAGCAGCGCCGTCGCGATCAGTCCGCCCGTGCGGGCGATAGCGCTGTTGAAGCCGTTGGCCGTGCCGACATGCTTTGCATCGACCGAGGCCATCACTGCAGTGGTCAGCGGCGCGACCGCACCCGCCATGCCGCAGGCCACGACCACCAGCGCCGGGAACAGCGTGGTCCAGTAGGACGCGCCAGGCTCGACCCGCGCGGCGAGCGCAAATCCGCCGCCGGCCACCAGCGGCCCGATCGTCAGCGGCCAGCGCGGGCCAATCTTCGCTGCCACTCCCCCCATGAAACGCGATGCGCCGCCGAGGATCGCGGGAATCGGAAGCAGCGCGGCGCCGGCCATCAGCGGGCTGTAGCCATGGTTTTCGATCAGCAGGTAGGGGATCAGCACCAGCGCAGCGCCAAGCGCGCCATAGAGCAGGAACGTCAGCGCGGTCAGCCCGCCAAAGCTCATCGTTCCAAACAGCGCCAGCGGCATGCCGGCGTGCCTGCCCTGGCGCGCCTCGACCCACACGAACAGCGCAAGGCCGATAGCTCCAGCGGCTACTGCGGCAAGCCCGGCAGCGGTTCGCGGTTCGGCTCCACTGATCACGGTAAGCCCCCAGGTAAGTGCGCCCAGCGCTCCGGTTGCGAGGCTGACCCCCAGCCAGTCGAGCCGCTCCTTGCCGGTGCCGGTTTCGGCGACCTTCGTCATCGAGAGCGCCAGCGCCCCGGCCGCGAGCGGCAGGTTGAGGTAGAAGATCGCCCGCCAGCCCACCGCGTCGATCAGCCAGCCGCCGATCAGCGGCCCGAACGCCGCGAACACCGTGGTCGAGGCCGCCCAGGTGCCGATCGCGCGCCCGCGCGCCGCGCCGCTGTAGACCGTGCCGATCAGCGCCAGGCTGCTTGGCAGCATCATCGCCGCGGCCGCGCCCTGCACGAAACGCCCGGCAAGCAGCACCTCCAGCGTCGGCGCGAGCGCGCAAACGAGTGAGGCCACGGCGAACCCGGCGATCCCGCATGCGAACATCCGCCGCCGCCCGAACCGATCGCCCGCCGCGCCGCCAAGCAGGAGCAGTGCCGAGAGCGGCAGCAGGTAAGCATTGACCACCCATTGAAGCTGCTCGGCGCTGGCGGCGAGGTCCTGCCTGATCGCGGGTAGGGCAACGCTGGTCACCGAGCCATCGACGAACGACAGGCTCGAAGCGAGGATCGAAGCGGCGAGCGTCCAGCCGGGCCTGGCTATCAACGGGCCCGCCGCGCGGTTCATCCGGCGTCCTGCTGCCGCAGCGCGATTTCGCTCATGAAGCGCGGATCGTTGCCTTGGGCCAGCCATTCGGCCTCGGCAGAGATCGCCCCGAGCATGCCGGCCAGATCGTCCGTCTCGCTCTTGGCATAGTTGCCTAGCACGTATCCGGTGACACGATCCTTATGCCCGGGATGGCCGATGCCGATGCGCACGCGGCGGAATTCAGGGCCGAGATGCCGGTCAATGTCACGCAAGCCGTTGTGGCCCGCGGTGCCGCCGCCGGTCTTCACCTTGACCTTGAACGGCGCGAGGTCGAGCTCGTCATG
>DATJEA010000103.1:0-3703 GCA_035497095.1 Acetobacteraceae bacterium
CAAGGCTGCCGAGCGTCGGCACGGCGGCCAACAGCGCGCGGGTGTAGGGCTGTTGCGGCGCGTCGAACAGCGCCACCACCTCGCCTTCCTCGACCTTCTCGCCGTTGCGCATCACCACCACCCGGTCGGCGATCTCGGCGACCACCCCCATGTCGTGGGTGATGAACAGCAGCGCCATGCCGAGCTCGACCTGCAAGGCGCGCATCAGCCGCAGTACCTGGGCCTGGACGGTGACATCGAGTGCCGTGGTCGGCTCGTCGGCGATCAGCAGGCGCGGGCGGCAGGACAGCGCCATGGCGATCATCACCCGCTGGCGCATGCCGCCGGAGAGCTGGAACGGGTAGCGCGCGAGCTGGCTGGCGGCGTCGGGGATGCGCACCAGTTCCAGCATCCGGCGCGCCTCGGCCAGTGCGGCGGTGCGGTCGAGCCCCTGGTGCAGTTCCACTGCCTCGGCAATCTGCATGCCGACCCGCAGCACCGGGTTGAGGCTGGTCATCGGCTCCTGGAACACCATCGCGACCTCGGGGCCGCGCAGCCGCCGCATCACGTCCTGGCTCTCGGCGGCTAGGTCGTGCAGCACGCCGGTGCGGCCGCGAAAGCGGATGCTGCCGGCAGCGATGCTGCCGCCGGCGAAGTCGAGCAGCCGGGTGATCGCCAGCGCGGTCACCGATTTGCCGGAGCCGCTCTCGCCGACGACGGCGACGGTCTCGCCCTCGGCGATGGCCAGATCCAGCCGCGAAACCGCGGTAAAGGGGCCGCGTTCCGTCGGGAAGCGGACTGTCAGGCCGGACACATCGAGCAATGGCGCCGGCGTCGCGACCCCGTGCGCCTCAGCAGCCGTGGCTGCGCGCGAATGTGCCAAATTTGTCAGCCTGTTGCCTTGTCAGAATGCTTCCGCCGCCACGTTATTCCGATCCTGACGGCGCGGCAAGCGATTGGCCGGCGCACCGGCTGACCCGATCGGGTTGCGCAGTGCTATTCCTGCCGTGTCGTCGTTCTTTTTTTGTTCTTGACACGACTGGGGCCGGTGGGCAGATTTGCACAGGAACAAAACAGGACTTTGGCGATGCGAGAGGTGGAAGCGCACTCACAGAGCAGACACGAGTTCACCCGGGAAATCGACCCGGATGCGCTGGAGGAGGGCGACACCCTGGGGCCAAGGGGCAACCGCGCCATGCGTGCCGGGCTGACCATTCCGACGCCGCCGACGGCCGAGGCCGCGCCGCCGCGCAAAGGCCGTGGGGCGACCAACAATCCCGCCAACCGCTTCGAGTCCGCCAGCGCCGCGCCGTTCGATGATGGCTGGCAGACCCTGGCCGCCGATTTCGCCGACCTGCCGCCGCTGCCGACCACGCTGATCAGGGATGCGTCGCGCAGCGTGATTGCCTGGAACCAGAGCCCGGATCTCGGCTTCGATCGGGCGGTCAACCCGTATCGCGGCTGCGAGCATGGCTGCGTCTACTGCTTCGCCCGGCCCAGCCATGCCTATCTCGGCTACTCGCCGGGATTGGATTTCGAGACCAAGCTCACCTTCAAGCCGGATGTGGCCGAGTTGCTGGAGAAGGAGTTGCGCAAGCCGGGCTATGTCGCGCGGCCGATCGCACTCGGCTCCAACACCGACCCGTATCAGCCGGTGGAGCGGACGCTGAAGCTCACGCGCGCGGTGCTGGAGGTGATGGAGCGGTTCGGGCATCCGGTGACCATCGTGACCAAATCCGCCGGCGTGCTACGCGATCTTGACGTGTTGCAGCGACTGGCGCGGCGGAATCTGGTGCGGGTATATGTGTCGGTGACGACGCTTGATCCGGCACTGGCGCGGCGAATGGAACCGCGCGCCGCGACCCCGGCGCGGCGGTTGCAGGCCATCGCCGAACTGACACGCGCCGGCGTTCCGGCCGGCGTGCTGGCGGCGCCGATGATCCCGGCGCTGAACGATGCGGAACTGGAGAAAATCCTCGAAGCCGCCTCGCGCGCCGGCGCCAGTTGGGGCGGCTATGTGATGCTGCGGCTGCCGCATGAATTGAAGCAGATTTTCGAGGACTGGTTGCAGGCGCATTTTCCGGATCGCGCCAGCCATGTGCTGAACCTGGTGCGCGAGGCGCGCGCCGGCGCGCTGTATGACGCCAGATTCGGGCAGCGGTTTTCCGGCACCGGACCCTATGCCGATCTGCTGGCCCGCCGCTTTCAGCGCGCCGCGCGGCAATGGGGGCTGGAGGAGCGGGCGCCGCTGGATTGCAGCCAGTTCAGCCCGCCGGCGGATGGCAAGGCGAAGACGGCGCAGTTGTCGCTGTTCTGAAGCGGGCCGGCGACGGTGCTATTCGGGGTAGCAGCCGGCGAGGCGCGCCCGCTCTCGCACCAGCGCCAGCACCATCTCGCAATGGGGCATCGGCTTGCCGGTCAGCACGCCGAGTTCCACCACGGCGCCCAGCAGCGCGTCGATTTCCATCGGGCGGCCGCGTTCGAGGTCCTGCAGCATGGAGGTCTTGTGCTCGCCGACCTCGGCCGCGCCGTCGATCCGCTTGTCGACGCCGATCGCGAATTTGACGCCGAGCGCTTCGGCCACCGCTTGCGCCTCCACCATCATCGCCCGGCACAGCGCCCGCAGATCGGCCCGGCCGGTGATGCGGTCGAGGGTGGAGCCGGTCAGCGCCGAAACCGGGTTGAAGCAGAGATTGCCCCACAGCTTGATCCAGATCTCATCGCGGATGCGCGGCCGCACCGGCGCCTTCAGCCCGGCCGAGATCAGCAGCTTGCTGAGCGCCTCGACGCGTGGCGAGCGGCTGCCATCCGGTTCGCCGAGGCTGAAACGCTCGCCGTAGATGTGCTGGATTACCCCGGGCCGCACCACTTCGGCGGCCGGATAGACCACGCAGCCGATCGCCTGGGACGGCGGCAGGGTGTCCCATAGCGTGCCATCGGGGTCGACGCTGGTCACCCGGTGGTCGCGCCAGGGTCCGTCCAGGCCGTGGAAATACCAGTACGGCACGCCGTTAACGGCGGTGATCAGCGCGGTTTGCGGCCCCATCATGCGGGCGATGGACGGCGCCGCAGCCGGCAGGGAATGGGCTTTCAGGGTGACGATCACGTAGTCCTGCACGCCCAATTCGCCGGCATCATCGGTGCAGCGCGGGCGGACGGTGATGTCCTCGCCGCCGTCCTTCTCGCTGGCCAGCAGGGTGACGCCATGCTCCCGCATCGCCGCCAGATGCGGGCCGCGGGCGACGAAGGACACCTCGGCGCCCGCCGCCGCCAGCTTCGCCCCCATCATGCCGCCGATCGCGCCGGCGCCGAACACCGCGACCTTCATGGCGCTACTCGGACAGGCCGAGCTTGGCGGCCAGCCCGATGCGTTGCAGCTTGCCGGTGGCGCCCTTGGGGATTTCGGTCATGAACAGGATCTTGCGGGGCACCTTGAACTGCGCCAGGCGCTCGGCGGCGAAGTCGCGCAGGGTATGCTCGTCGAGCGTCTGGCCCTCGCGCAGCACGACGCAGGCCGCCACCTCCTCACCCAGCTTGCTGTGCGGCATGCCGAAGGTCACCACCTGCTGCACCGCAGGGTGGTCCATCAGCACGACATCCACTTCCAGCGGGGAAATCTTCTCGCCGCCGCGGTTGATGATCTCCTTCAGCCGGCCGGTGAGCCGCAGATAGCCCTCGGCGTCCAGCGTGCCCTGGTCGCCGGTGCGGAACCAGCCATTGGTGA
>DATJEA010000104.1:0-1814 GCA_035497095.1 Acetobacteraceae bacterium
CCCGCGGCCGCACCGTGAGGTCTTGAGCCTCCCGGCCGCGACGCACGATTTTGGGAACTAGGACCCCAGCCGCGTGACCTGCACCCGGCGATTGACGGCCGCGTCGGGGGCGGCAGTGTCGTACAGGCGGGTGCTGCCGTAGCCGACCGTGGTCAGCCGCGAGGCGTCGATATGTTCGTGGTTGACCAGATAGTCGCGCGCGGCGTCGGCGCGGCGCTGCGACAGGGCCAGATTATATTCCGCGGTGCCCACCGCGTCGGTATGACCGCCGAGTTCGAACCGCGCCTCCGCCAGCGCCGGCTGCTGCAAGGCCTGGCCCAGCGCATCCAGCGCCTTGCGGCCCGCGGCGGTGAGTTGCGCGGAGCCGAAATCGAACGGCACCAGCAGGTTGACGGTCGGGCGTTGGGCCATGGCGGCCGGATGCGCGCCTGCTGCCCCGGCCGGCGCCGCTTTGCCGGGGGCGGCCACCGGCGCGCCGCCGGGGCTGCGAATGCCGCGGCTGGGGCCGGAGAGACCGTCCGGCCGCAGGCAATCGACGATGCGCGCGGCGGCCAGCCCGCCGGCGCAGGGATCGGCGGCCTGTGCCGGGGCGGCCAGGGCGGCCAGGGCGAACGTGGCGGCGGCGATCGTCAGAACATGGCTGTAGCGCATCACATCCTCCTGGGACTTTGCGATGCCCAATCCTTCACATCTGCCGCACCGATGCAAGGACGGTTCAAGTCACAATATGGCGACACCCGCAACGTGACATGGTCGGCGCGCTACAGGTCGCGGATGCAGGCCATCGCCTGGCCGCCGCCCAGGTCGCGCAGCGGCGGCACCGCCTCGGCGCAGGCCGGGATGGCGCTGGGGCAGCGGGTGCGGAACACGCAGCCGCTGGGCGGATTGGCCGGACTCGGCGGGTCGCCGGCCAGCAGGATGCGGGTGCGCCGCCGCTCGGGATGCAGGCTGGGAGCGGCGGAGAGCAGCGCGCGGGTATAGGGGTGGCGCGGGCGGGCGAACACGCTCTCCACCCTGCCCTGCTCCATGATGCGGCCGAGATAGAGCACCACCACGCGGTCGCACAGATGGCGCACCACCGGCAGGTCGTGGCTGATGAACAGCATCGCCAGGCCGAGCCGGGCCCGGAGATCGGCCAGCAGCGCCAGCACCTGCGCCTGCACCGACACGTCCAGCGCCGAGACCGGCTCATCGGCCACCAGGAACTCCGGCCCGCTGGCCAGCGCCCTGGCGATGCCGATGCGCTGGCGCTGGCCGCCGCTGAAGGCGTGCGGGTGGCGCCCGGCATGCTCGGCGGCCAGGCCGACCTGCTCCAGCAATTCGGCCACCCGCGCCGGGCGGGCGGCGGGCGGCAGCAGCGCGTGGATATCCAGCGCGTCGGCGATCTGGGCCCCCACCTTGCGACGCGGATCGAGGCTGCCATACGGGTCCTGGAACACCAGTTGCATCCGCCGGCGCAACTGGCGCAGCGCGGCGGGGCTGGCGGTGGCGAGGTCGGTGCCGTCGAAGCTGACCCGCCCGCCGCTCGGCGGCAGCAGGCCGAGCAGCAGCCGGCCGACGGTGCTCTTGCCGGAGCCGCTTTCGCCGACCAGCCCGACCGCCTCGCCACGCGCCACGCCGAGCGACACATCGGTGACCGCCTGCACCGCGCGGCCGCGACGGAACAGGCCTGGACTTTCGAACCGGCGGGTCAGGTGCTCGGCGGTGACCAGCATGGCGCTCATAGCAGGTGCCAGCGCAGGCAGCGGATCTGCCGGCCCTCGGGCAATTCGGTGAGCGGCGGGTGGGTGGCGCATTCGGCGGCACGATAGGCG
>DATJEA010000105.1:0-2237 GCA_035497095.1 Acetobacteraceae bacterium
CCAGCAGGACGCCGCCGCGCGCGCCGACGCCGCGCGTGCCGACGCCGTCCGCCTCACCGCCGAGCAGGCCGAGGCGCTGGCACATTTGCGCGACACCGAGGCAGCCACCGAGGCCGCCGCCGCCCGCATCGCCGCCCTGGAGCAGCGCCGCCGCGAGGCGCAGGCCAGGCTCGACCGGCGCAGCGCCGACATGGTGCCGCTGCTGCCGCTGCTGGAGCGGCTGTCGCTGTATCCGGCCGAGACGCTGCTGGCGCTGAACCTGCCGCCGGAGCAGGCCATCCGCGGCATGCTGGTGCTGGGCGGCCTGGCCCGGCAGTTGGAGCAGGACGCCCGCGCATTGCGCGCCGAGCAGGCCAGGGTGGCGCTGTTGCGGGCCCAGGTCACCGCCGAACTGCCGGCGCTGGAGGCGGCGCGAAAGGCGCAGCAGGAAGCCGCCGACGCGCTGGATGCGCAACTCGCCACCACCCGAGACACGCTGCACGGCGCCGAGGCCGATGCCGAGCGGGCCGCCAAACGCGCCGCCACCGCTGCCGCCCGCGCCAATGATCTGCGCGCCGCGATCGCCGAACTGGAAGCCGCCCGCCGCGCCGACGAGGCCCGCGCCCGCGCCGAGGCCGCCCAGGCCGCCCGCCAAAAACAAACCGCCGCGGCCGAGGCCGCCCGCAACCGGCAGGAGGCGCTGGCCCGCCCCGCCGGCCCGGGGCTCGCGCCCGACCGCCCGGCCGCCGGCGCCCCGGTGGCAGGCACGGTGGTACGCCACTGGGGCGACACCACCATCGGCGGCCCGGCGATGGGCGTCACCTACCAGGCGGTGGCGCGCGCCCGCGTGGTCTCGCCGTGCACCGGCAAGGTGGTGTTCGCCGCCCCGTTCCGCAGCTTCGGCAATCTGATGATCATCGATTGCGGCGGCGGCTATCATTTCGTGCTGTCCGGCTTCGCGCACATGGATGCGCCGATCGGCCGCCGCGTCGCCGCCGGCGCGCCGGTGGGGGTGATGCCGGACTGGGACCCAAAATCCGGCGGCGAGCGCCCATTACTTTATGTTGAGTTGCGTCACCACGATTCCCCGGTTGATCCTGCGACGTTCCTGCGTGGCAAGGGCTAGATAACTGGGCTAGGAATAGCAATCGGCCGGGCTCACCCTATCTGGGCAAGGTCGTATCTGGACAGGGCCGCCCGCCGGCGGCGTCGGCGGCACCGGCTGCAACATGAGAATGGACAGCGACGGCCAGCCGTCGCCGCGCGAGAGGGATTGAGGATGAAGCTTCGCACCGGGCTGCTGCTGAGCGCCGCCTTCGCCGTCGGCGTATTGGCCGGCCCCGTCGTCGGCGTCACCGGCAGGGATGCCGCCGGCCTGCTGCAACAGCAATTCGGCGGCGTGCTGTTCCCGGCGGCCTGGGCGCAAACCCCGGCCAAGCCGGATGCCGCCAAGGCGGACGACGCGAAACCCACCGACAAGGCGGAGACCTACCGCCTGCTCAACCTGTTCGCCGACGTGTTCGAGCGGGTGCGCGCCGAATACGTGCAGCCGGAGCCCGACAAGGAACTGGTCGAAAATGCCATCAACGGCATGCTCACCGGCCTCGACCCGCACAGCAACTACATGAACGCCAAGCAGTTCAAGGACATGCAGGTGCAGACCCGGGGCGAATTCGGCGGCCTGGGCATCGAGGTGACGCAGGAGAACGGCTGGATCAAGGTGATCAGCCCGATCGACGACACCCCGGCCAGCCGCGCCGGCGTCAAGGCCGGCGACATCATCACCCGCATCGACGGCAAGACGGTGCAGGGCCTCAGCCTGAACGACGCAGTCGACAAGATGCGCGGCAAGCCGAACACCGACATCCACCTGACCATCCGCCGCCAGGGCGATGACAAGCCGGTCGAGGTGTCGATGACCCGCGAGGTGATCAAGATCCAGGTCGCCAAATCGCATCTGGAGGCGCCGGACATCGCCTATATCCGCCTGACCAGCTTCAGCGAGCAGACCGATGCCGGGCTGCGCGCCGCTTTCACCAAGCTGCAGGCTGAGGCGAATGGCAAACTGCACGGCGTGGTGCTGGACCTGCGCAACAACCCCGGCGGCCTGCTCGACCAGGCGATCGCGGTGTCGGACGACTTTCTCAACAAGGGCGAGATCGTCTCCACCCGCACCCGCCATCCGGAAGACGGCCAGCGCTGGAACGCCAAGCCCGGCGACATCACCGGCGGGCTGCCGGTGGTGGTGCTGATCAATG
>DATJEA010000106.1:0-2117 GCA_035497095.1 Acetobacteraceae bacterium
GGATCATGGTGCGCGCGAGGTCGAGGATCTTCACCGGCTCGCCCATGTCGAGCACGAACACGCCGCCCTGCTGCATCGCCATGCCGTTCGGCTGGGTGCCGGCCACGCTGGCCTGCAGCACCAGCCCCACCGCCTCGCGCACCGTCATGAAATAGCGCTGCATGTCCGGATGGGTGACGGTGAGCGGGCCGCCGCGCGCCAGTTGCCGGCGAAACAGCGGCACCACGCTGCCGGTGCTGCCGAGCACATTGCCGAACCTGACGGTGATGCAGCGCATGCCAGGCACGGTGGCCTCGATCGCGGCGATATCCAGCGCCTGGCAGTACATCTCCGCCAGCCGCTTGGAGGCGCCCATCACGCTGGTCGGGTTCACCGCCTTGTCGGTCGAGATCAGCACCATCGCGCGGGCGCCCGCCGCCCGGGCGGCATCGGCGACATGGCGGGTGCCGGCGACATTGGTCAGCAACCCCTCCAGCGGATTGGCCTCGACGATCGGCACATGCTTCAGCGCGGCGGCGTGGAACACCAGTTCGGGCCGCGTCTGCTCGATCACGCTGCGAATCCGCGCCTCATCGCGCACATCGGCGATCACCGCCTGGCGCGGCACGGCCGGCGCGATCTCCCCCAGTTCCAGGTTGATTCGCCACAGCGCGTATTCGCCGTTGTCCAGCAGCACCAGTTCGGCCGGATCGAGGCCGGCGACCTGGCGGGCCAATTCGGCGCCGATGGTACCACCGGCGCCGGTCACCAGCACGCGGCGCCCCCGTACCAGCCTGGCCAGGCCCTCGCGGTTCAGCGGCACCTGGGCGCGGTTCAGCAGGTCCTCGATGGCGACCGGGTTGAGCCGCATGCCGCCGGCTTGCCACGTTCGCTGGTCTTGCCCCCGTTCCTCGAGCGCGGTCAGGCGCGGCGGCCGGGCGAGGCGGAGATTCTGCTCATCAGCCACCGCCATCAGCGCGGCAAGGCGCTGGCCGGAGAGCCCCGGATCGGTCACCACCAGCAATTCCGGCCCGTCGCCCGCGGCGCGCAACCGATCCAGCACCGCCGCCGCCGCCTCCAGCGTGCCGAGAATGGCGTGGCCGTTGATCCGCCGCCCGGTCTGCGCCTCGCCGGTGGAGAGCAGACCGACCACCCGGAACGCGGCACTATGGTCGGCAACCAGCGCGCGCAGGAACAGGTCCGCGCCCTCGCCGGCGCCGATCAACAGCACCGGGGTCTGCTCGGCTGCCTGGTCCGGGGCGCCGGGCGGCCCTTCGTTCAGCAGCCGGTAGGCGGCGCGCGGCAGCCCCAGCAGCGCAATCAGGCACAGCACATGCACCATCGGGAAGGTGGGGCTGGAGAGCGGCACGCCGGCGGCATGCATCGCCACCGCGAACAGCGCCGCCGCCGCGATCGACGACGCGCTGACCCCCAACAGGTCGTTGGCGCCGGCAAACCGCCAATACTGGAACGACAGCCGAAACGGCAGCCCGGCCAGCAGCAGCAGCCCACCGCCCAGCAGCAGCGTCCAGGCCGGGCCCAGCACAGCGCCCTCGGGCGCGCTCAGCCAGCGCGCCAGCGGCACCGCGGCCGCGGCAAGCAGGAAGTCAAACCCGGCATTCAGTCCGATTCGCAGCAGGGGCCGGCGGTTCAGCATGGCGCTGTATAGCGCGGCGGGCGCGGCAGAAGTATGGCGCGCGCCCGTGGCTGCCATGTGCCAGCGCGGCGAGGCGACGGCACATTGCCGAGCGCGGTTCGAACCATAACCAAAAATATAGCCACGCCGGCCCAGCCTCGCCAGCGTTGCATGCCATCGCCAGGCCGTCGCAGGCCGATATGGCCCTGGTGTGCTGCCGGCGGGGGCAGCGGCTGAACGATGCCCCCGCGCGGCCGCGGCTCAGGCGGAGGCTTCGTGCGGCACGCCCTTGGTGGTGAGCAGGGTGCCCAGTTCGCCGGACTGGTACATCTCGGTCACGATATCGCAGCCGCCGACAAACTCGCCCTTGACGTAGAGCTGCGGGATGGTCGGCCAGTTCGAATAGTCCTTGATGCCCTGGCGCAGTTCCGTCGAATCGAGCACGTTGACGCCCTTGTAGTCGGCGCCGATGTGGTCGAGGATCTGCACCACCTGGCCGGAA
>DATJEA010000107.1:0-2442 GCA_035497095.1 Acetobacteraceae bacterium
CCGAAACCGACCTTGCCGAAGCCGGCCTTGCCGATGTGCGGGATCGGCGCGGTCTTCGGCGCCGAGGTGAGATCCTCGCCGCCGGTCGTCCTGGCCTGGTCGGCCGCTTCGATGGCCTCCAGGATGCGCCGCGCCTTCCACACCTTGATCTCCCCGCTGGCGACCAGCTTTTCCACCACCTCGGCGAACCTCTCTCCCGTAGCTCCCGCGGCGACGGCGACGCTGCGCGCGTGCAGGCGCATGTGCCCCGGCTGGATGCCCTCCGTCGACAGCGCCTTCAGCGCCGCCAGGTTCTGCGCCAGCCCGACCGCGGCCATCACCTGCGCGAGCTCGACCGCGGAGTTCGTGCCCAGGATGCCGTACGCGATCCGCACGGCGGAGTTCGACTCCACCTGCCCGCCCACGGTGCCCACCTTCAGCGGCAGCTCCAGCTCGCCGACCAGGTCGCCCTCGTCGTTGCTGGTCCAGGTGGTCAGCGGCAGATACCGGCCGCTGCGGGCCGCGTACGCGTGCGCGGCCGCCTCGATGGCCCGCCAGTCGTTGCCGGTGGCGATCGCGACGGCGTCGATGCCGTTCATGATGCCCTTGTTGTGCGTCGTCGCCCGGTGCGCATCCATCAGGGCGAACTCGTTCGCGAGGATGATGCCGTCCCGCACCTGCTCGCCAGAGAAATCGCCCGAGCCCAGCCGCGTGGTCGGGATCACCGCGCGGGCGCGCACGATGGCCCGGTCGGTGAGGTTCGACAGGATGCGCAGGAACACGTGCCCGCCGGTGATCTCCTCGATCAGCGGCGCCACCGCCTCGCACATCGTGTTCACCAGGTTCGCGCCCATGGCATCGCAGCTGTCGACCACCAGGTGCACCACGACCAGTTCGCCGTGCTCGGCGGTGTCGCCGCGCAGGAACACCTCGAGGTCCTTGGCGCCGCCGCCGCGCAACACCATGTTCGGATGCTGGCTGTTGGCGACATCCAGGATCTCCTGCGTGCGCAGCAGCAGATTCGTGCGCGCCCGTTCCGGGTCGGCCACGTCGAGCACCTGCACCTGCCCGAGGATCATCGGGGTGTCGGCGACGCTGGTGAAGCCGCCGGCTCGGCGCACCAGCCGGGCCGCGGACCTCACCGCGGCGATGATCGACGGCTCCTCGACCACCATCGGCACGAGGTAGTCGAGTTCATTGATGTGGAAGTTCAGGCCCAACCCGAGCGGCATGGAGAACACGCCGATGACGTTCTCGGTGAGCCGGTCCGCCTTCTCCATGTCGAGCATGTAGGTGCCAGTGGCCAAGGCGTCGTAGTCGGCGTCGCTGAGCACCCCACGTTCGGCGAGGACACGCAGCCGATCCTTGACCGACAGCTGATAGAACTTCGGGATGCGGGACTGTCTCATATTCCGTCCTCGAGGCCGGCGGCACCGAAGCCGAGCGGCACGACTTCTGCCCCGGCGGCCGCGAGGGCCGCCGCCAGTTCCAGCGCCGGGGCGCCGCTGCGACTGAAAGCCAACCCTACATCGCCGCCGCCGGCTCCGGAGGTCTTGAACACCGCGGAGTGCTGCGCCGCCAGCTCCTGCAGCTCTCGGTGCCGGTCGGTGACGATGCCGGCGTGCGCGTGGGCATCCAGGCGCCGCAGCGCGTCGAAGTAGTCGGAGGCCAGCTCCAGGAACAGCTCGGCTGACCGCAGGGCGGCCGGCGCGCATTCCGCCAGCGCGATCAACCGGTCCATATCGGCGCGGTAGCCGGCGTGGTCGCGCGCGGCGTACTCGGCAACGCGGCCCACGAGGTCGGTGGTGCTGCTGCCGGTGCCGGTGACGACCACCAGCATGGCGAGGCCGGCCGGCCAGGCCAGCGGCACGGGGGCGGTGTCGCGCTCGTACCGCAGCAGCCCGCCGTACGTGCTGGCCGCGACATCGCCGCCGCTGCCGGACCCGCCCTGGGCCGCCCGGTGCGCCGCGTTCGCGAGCTCGAACACCGCGCCGCGATCCAGTTCCAGTCCCGCGGCCCGCGCCAGCGCCGCGGTGAGGGCGACGGCCACCGCCGCGCTGGAGCCGAGCCCGAGCTTGTGGCCGCCAGCCCGCAGCGCGCTGCTGTCGATGCTGATGTCGAGGGCCGGATGCCGGAGGTCGCCATGCCGGATGTCGCCATGCCGGATGCCGCCCCGGCGGTCCGCCCGCTCCGCCACGCCGGCGCGCACCGCGTCGAACACCCGCAGGCTGTCCCGGGTGCCGGCGTCCAGGTCGGCGGGCAGGGTCCCGTCGGCGCCGAGGGTCAGGCCGCGGATGCCGAGGTCGGCGGCCTCCAGGCGCCAGGCGGGCGCATCCACCGGCTCGACGCGCACCCGCACCCGCGCATCGACGGCGGTGAGCAGCGCCGGTGCGCCCTCGAGCACCGCGTATTCGCCCAGCAAGAACAACTTGCCCGGGGCGGAGGTGAGGATCGCCGTCACGG
>DATJEA010000108.1:0-8897 GCA_035497095.1 Acetobacteraceae bacterium
CCAGCCTTCGTCGGTGGCGGAGCGGTTGACCAGGCCGGGTTCGTCGGCGACGGTGCTGTTGGCTTCGACGATCGTGCCGGCCAGCGGGGCGTAGACGTCGGAGGCGGCTTTCACGCTTTCGACGGTGGCGATCGACTCGCCTTCCTCGACCTCGCGGCCGGCTTCCGGCAGGTCGACGAACACCACGTCGCCGAGCGCGTCCTGGGCGTGCTCGGTGATGCCGACGGTGGCCACGTCGCCGTCCAGGCGCACCCACTCATGGTCCTTGGTGAAACGGGTCTCGGACATCGGGATTTCCTTCGCAGGGGTGGGGGTCAGCGGGTGTAGTTGTGGGTGACGAACGGCATCGGCGCGACATGGGCGGGGAGCGCCTTGCCGCGCACCATCAGCGAGAGGGGGGTGCCGTCGGTGGACAGCGCGGTCGGCACGTAGCCCATCGCGCAGGGGGCGCCGAGGCTGGGGCCGAAGCCGCCGGAGGTGACCATGCCGACCAGTGCGCCGCTGGCGTCGGCGATTTCGGTGTGGCCGCGGGCGGGGGCGCGGCCCTCGGGCAGGATGCCGACGCGGCGGCGCTTCGGGCCGTCCTGCAACATGGTGCGGACGGCGGCGGCGCCGAGGAAGTTCCACTCGGTCTTGCGGCGCTTGCCGATGGTCCAGGTGAGGCCGGCTTCGACCGGGTTGGTGGTTTCGTCGATGTCGTTGCCGTAGAGGCAGAGGCCGGCTTCCAGGCGCAGGCTGTCGCGGGCGCCGAGGCCGGCGGGTTTCACCTCCGGCTGGGCCAGCAGCAGGCGGGCGAAGGTGTCGGCGCGGGCGGCGGGGACGGAGATTTCGAAGCCGTCCTCGCCGGTGTAGCCGCTGCGCGAGACCAGGCATTCGGTGCCGTCGATCCGCACATGGGCGAGGGCCATGAACGGGAGGGCGGCGGCTTCCGGTGACAGGCGGGTCATGACGGCCAACGCGGCCGGGCCTTGCAGGGCGAGCAGGGCACGGTCGTCGTGCGGTTCGAGGGTGATGCCGGCGGGGAGGTGGGCTGCGATATGCGGCAGGTCGACATGCTTGCGGCTGGCGTTGACCACCAGGAACAGGCGCTCGGCCCCGAGATTGGCCACCATCAGATCGTCCAGGATGGTGCCGGCGTCGGTCATCAACAGGGTGTAGCGCTGGCGCATCGGCTTGAGTGCCTGCATCTCGCCGGGGACCAGGGCTTCCAGAGCGGAAGCGGCGGCGGCGCCGTGCAGGCTGGCCTGGCCCATGTGCGAGACATCGAACAAGGCGGCGGCGGCGCGGCAGTGCAGGTGCTCGGCCATGATGCCGGCGGGGTATTGCACCGGCATCGCATAGCCGGCGAATTCGACCATTTTGGCGCCGAGTTCGCGGTGCAGGGCGTCGAGCGGGGTGGTCTTGAGGGTGGCGTCGGTCAACAGGGCAGCTCCGGACAAGGGTCGCCCGCCGGCCGATGCCGGGCAGGTGCGACCCCCCTCTGTCCATGATACCTGAGAGATTCGAGCGGCTCCGCTGGCCTGGGCGCCGTTCTTACTCCGTCGGTGCGGCCGCGAGCATCGGCCGGCTTTCCAGAGATTCTTTCTCCCGGGGCGGTCCTTCTGCCTGAGCGTTTCCGGGGGCCGGTTGCGCCTTCGGCGGTGGGCGGCTGCCCACGCTCTCCCGCTCGGGATGGTCCGAACCTGCGCAACATGGCCGATCCGGCGCGCCGCTTCAACCGGCAAACGGCGTTATGGCAAAAACCCCAGTTGGCGCAGGAAGACTGGGGCCTGGAGATTGACCAGTTTGCCGCCCTGGGCGAGGAAAGCGGGCAGGTCGGCCAGCGGCACCACGGTGAGCGGCGGGGCGTATTCGGCGTTGCCGTGGCGGGTGTGAATGGCCTGGATTTCGGCGGCCGGAAGCGCCGTGTGCAGGCCGATGCCGAAATCCAGCACATGGCTGCCGATGCCGTGCTCGGCATGTTCGACGATGCAGAGCGGGGTTATGGCGTCGATCGCTTCCGCGGCCAGGCCGACCTCTTCGCGCAACTCGGTGAGGATGTGGGCGGTGAAATCGACATCTCCCTCGGCGCGGGCGGCGGTGGGGTCGAGGCTGCCGGCTGGCGGCAGTTGCCATTCGCCGGCCTGATATACCGCGCGGCCGGGGCGGCGGCCGAAGACCACGCCGTCCGGCCCGTGCAGCACGCCGCCGACCGCGAGCGGGCGGATGCCGAGTTGGGCGTGCAGGTCGTGGCGGGCCATCTGGGCGACGATGCGGCGGAACTCGGTCCAGTGGCCGCAGATCAGGCGGGGGGTGATGACGTCGGCGCTGAACACCTGGCCGTTGAACAGCGCGCCGCCGGTGCGGGCCTGGGCCGCGGCCCAGAGACGGTCGATCTCGGCTTCCAGCGTGGCGTTGAGCGGGGCCATCGGGCGGACCACGCGCAGGCGGACATTCGGGGCGACTTGGTGGGTGGTCCAGCCGGGCATCGGGGTCTCCTGCGGCGCATGCTGCTGCCGATGGCGGATTGACGCAACGCGGCGGCGGGCAGCAGGCTGGGCGTAATGAAACCGCCCACCTGGCTGCTCGCCCTCGGCGCCACGTTGCTGGCGCAATCTGCCTCGTCGTTCATGGGCCAGTGCCTGCCGGTGGTGGCGCCGCTGCTGACCGCCAGCACCGGGCTGGCGCCGGAGCGGATCGGCAATCTGTCGTCGCTGGTGTCGCTGGGCACGGTGCTGTTCCTGGCTTTCGGCAGCCCGTTCCTGGCGCGGCTGGGGCCGGTGCGCAGCTTGCAGGCCGGCGCCGGCTGCGCGGTGCTGGGGCTGCTGGTGGCGGCCAGCGGGGTGTGGCCGGCGCTGCTGCTGGCCGCACTGCTGCTCGGCATCGGCTATGGGCCGACGCCGCCGGCCGGCAGCCGCATTCTGGCCGCCACCGCGCCGCCGGCGCATCGCACGCTGATCTTTTCCATCAAGCAGGCGGGCGCTCCGGCCGGCGGCGCGCTGGCCGGGCTGCTGGTGGCGCCGCTGGCGGCGCGGTTCAGCTGGCAGCCGGCGTTGGCGCTGGCGATGGCGGTTGGCGTGCTGTCGGCGCTGCTGATCGCGCCGCTGCGGGCGGTGATGGACAGCGAGCGCGACCCGCAGCGCTCGATCCGTCCGCGCGACGTGCTGCATATCCGCACGCTGCGCGCGCCGCTGGATGCGCTGCGCAGCAGCCCGCAGATGGTCAGCCTGACCGCGCTGGCGATGAGTTTCGCGGTGGTGCAGGGCTGCCTGTTCAGTTTTTCCGTGACCTATCTGACCCAGCGCGGGCCGGGCTTGCAGGGGCTGAGCCTGGCCGAGGCGGGGTTCGCCTATGCCTGCATGCAGGGCGCGGGGGTGTTCGCGCGGGTATTTCTCGGCTGGTTCGCCGACCGCACCGGCAAGCCGGCGCATAACCTGGTGGCGCAGGCCTATGTGGCGGCGGTGGCGGTGGCCGGTTACGGGTTCTTCATGCCGGCCGACATCGGGCTGCCGCTGGTGGCGCTGCTGGCCGGGGCGGCGGGGTTCTTCGGCTGCTCGTGGAACGGCATCACCTTGGCCGAGGTGGCGCGGCTGTCGCGGCCGGAGCGGGTGGCCGACGCCACCAGCGGGTCGACGATGTTCATCTTCCTCGGCTACGTCGCCGGGCCAAGCCTGTTCGCGGCCGCCGTGCCGCTGCTCGGCTGGCATCTGCCGTTCCTGCTGGCCGGCGCGCAACTGGCGGCGATGGCGGTGGTGCAGAGCGTGATTTTATGGCGGCGCGGCCCTGCCGGAACATGAGCGCCCACGAATTCACTTGTCTCGCGCCGCCGCCACCGCCGATCATCGGCGATGCGATGGGTCCTGGCACTTTTCCTGGTGTTGTCGGTGGCCATGCTGCCGGTTCCGGCGCGGGCGGGCGAGCCGGTTGACCTGGCGCTGGTGCTGGTCTCCGACGTGTCGACCAGCGTCGATACCACCGAGTATGAGATGCAGAAGGCCGGTTATTTCGCCGCCTTCACCGACCCGGACGTGATCGCCGCGATCCGTGGCGGCACGGTGGGGGCGATCGCCGTCGCCTATGTCGAGTTCGCCACCGACGCGGTGACCATCATGCCGTGGACGGTGCTGCGCGATGCCGCCAGCGCCCGCGCCTTCGCCGAACGCCTGCGCGCGGCGCCACGCGGCTTCAGCGGCCGCACCTCGATCTCCACCGGGTTGCGCCAGGCGATGACCGAACTCTCCATCTGGGGCGGCGGCGAGACGCTGCGCCGGGTGATCGACGTGTGCGGCGACGGCGTTGACAACAGCGACGAGCCGGCCTCGGTGGCGCGCGACGCCGCCGTCGCGGCAGGGATAACGGTCAACGGCCTGGCGATAACCGACCGCCGCGCGCGCTGGCCGTGGGCCGATATCCGCGAGTACATTCCGGACGGGCTGCCGCAATATTACCGCAGCGAAGTTACCGGCGGACCGGGCAGCTTCGTGCTGGAGGTGCAGGGCAGCGGCGCCTTTGACCAGGCGATCCGGCGCAAGCTGTTGCGGGAGATCGCCAGCCGGTAGGCGAATCGGCGCGAATTCACTTGTGTTTCGCGGCCGGACGAACCCAGCATCCGCCATGCGATGGGTCATGGCCTGCTGGCTGGCGCTTTGCGTGACCGTGCTGCCCGTGCGGGCGCTGGCCGGGGAGCCGGTTGACGTCGCGCTGGTGTTGGTTTCGGACGTGTCGCGCAGCATCAACCCGTCGGAATACGAGTTGCAGAAGGGCGGCTATTTCGCCGCCTTCACCGATGCCAGGGTGATCGCGGCGATCCGCGGCGGCGCGGTGGGGGCGATCGCGGTCTCCTATGTGGAGTTCGCCGGCGACGGCGACGTGGCGACGGTGCTGCCGTGGACGGTGTTGCGCGATGCCGCCACCGCGCGCGCCTTCGCCGAGCGCCTGCGCGCGGCGCCACGCAGTTTCAGCGGCCGCACCTCGATCTCCACCGGGCTGCGCCAGGCAATGGCCGAACTGGCCGGCTGGGGCGGCGGCGAGGATGTGCGGCGGGTAATCGACGTGTGCGGCGACGGCACCAACAACAGCGGCGAAGACGTTGCCACCGCGCGCGATGCGGCGGTGGCGGCGGGGGCGGTGATCAACGGCCTGGCGATCATCAACGATCACCCGGTGTCATGGACCTTCGCCCATGTGCAGCCGCCGGGCGGGCTGGATAACTACTAT
This sequence comes from Acetobacteraceae bacterium, assembly GCA_035497095.1. Classification (GTDB taxonomy): domain Bacteria; phylum Pseudomonadota; class Alphaproteobacteria; order Acetobacterales; family Acetobacteraceae; genus 70-18. Next base: position 5,197 of record DATJEA010000108.1, read on the forward strand.
CGCAACCACGTGACCGGCGGGCCGGGCAGCTTCGTGCTGCAGGTGCATGACTTCGCCAGCTTCGGCGAGGCGATCACCCGCAAGTTGTTGCAGGAGATCGCCAGCAAGTAAGCGTCTTCTTTTTGTGAACAAAAAGAAGCAAAGAAACTTCTCATTCGTTTTGGAGACTCCGATGTCTCCGCGGCACCGCCGTTACGAGGCGAATGAGAGTTTTTTGGTTCTTTTTTGCAAAAAATAACGCGCTTGCTTCACGCCGCCGCGAGAATCTCCGCCCGCGCCCCGGCCATGGCATTGGCGCGCGCCTCGGGGCTGACGGCGACGCCTTCGGCGCGGATGAAGCTCACATCGGTGATGCCGAGGAAGCCGAACACGCCGCGCAGGTAGCTCTCCTGGTGGTCGAGCGCCGCGGCGGCGCTGCCGGGGCCGTAGAAGCCACCGCGCGACGAGGCGATGACCACGCGCTTGCCGCCGGCCAGGCCCTGCGCGCCGCTGGCGGTGTAGCGGAAGGTTTTGCCGGCCACGGCGATGCGGTCGATCCAGGCCTTCAACTGGCTGGGCACGCCGAAATTATACATCGGCGCGCCGATCACCAGGATATCGGCGGCGAGGAACTCGCTCATGGCGTCCTGGCCGGCGGTGATGTCGGCCTGGATTTCGGCGGAGTCCGGCGCCGCACCCTGGAAGGCGGCCAGATGTACTGCCGACAGATGGCCGAACGGCGCGGCGCCGAGGTCGCGCCGGGTGACCGACAGGCCGGGCTGCCGGGCGCGCTCGGCGGCGACGATCTCGGCGGACAGCGTGCGGCTGACCGAGTTGGCGCCGAGGATGCTGGAGTCGATGTGCAGCAGGTTCATGGTGGCCTCCGTTGCTGGGGTGATGCAGCGGAGATAGCGGGGCGAGGCATGCCGGAAAATATGTATAATTTCGATTTTATCATTCGATTTTGTTGAATGATGGTGCCGGCCGTCGCGGCTATCGCCAACCGGGCGCGGCGGGGTAGAATTGCCGCACACAGGAGCCCGCCGCCCGATGAACGACAGCCTGCCGTCCCCCGCCGCACCGACCCTGGCCGCCGGCGGCCGGCCGTTGCTGTTCCTGCATATCCCGAAGACCGCCGGCACCTCGTTTCTGACCCTGCTGCACAACCTGTTCGGCGAGCGCCGGGTGCGGCGGCTCGATGGGCACGATCCGCTGGTGGTGCAGCAGATCGATAACCTGGTGCGGGCTGGGCTGGACGAGCTGTCGTGCCTGGCCGGGCATATTCCGGTGCATCACTTTCACCCGTATCTGGCGCGGTTCCAGCCGTTCACGCTGCTGCGCAATCCGGTGGCGCGGGTGCTGTCGCTGTTCCGCTTTTTGCAGCGGGCCAGTGCGGCCGAGTTGCGGCCGATGGGGCTGGCGCCGGGGTTCAGCTTCGACAGCTTCATCGACTCGACGGCGCCCGGCCTGTATGGCCAGACCAATGACGGCATGTGCCGCTTTCTGTGCGGCGATGCGCGGGCGTTCGACCCGAAAGCGCCGGAATTCACCACCCTCGCCGAACTGCCCGAGATGCTGGAGCAGGCGATGCGGACGCTGGAGCGGCTGGAGTTCGGCATCGTCGAGCACATGGCCGGCAGCATCGCGCTGCTGAGCCATGGCTGGGGCGTGCCGTATCCGCTCGACGAATACACCAAGAACGCCACCGAGCGCGGCGGCAGCGAGGAGTCGCTGGACAACATCCGTCGCATCGTGCGGCGCAACACGCTGGATATCGCGCTGTATGAGAAGGCCAGCGCGCTGTTCGCGCGGCGGCTGGCGGGCTGGCGGGCGCCGGTGGCGCAGGCGCGGGCGGCGGCGGTGTTCGCGCCGAAGCTGGGGGCGGCGACCAATGTGGCGGCGATCGGCGGGCGCCAGGGGTTTCATGACTTCGAGCCGGTGGGCTTCGCCTGGATGATGGCCGACATGCCGGCGCGCATCCATTTCAGCCCGCCGCCCGAGGCGCGCCGGGTGCGGCTGCGGCTGTATACCATCGGCAGCGACTACCGGATGGGCGATGTGGCGATGCGGGTGAATGGCCAGCGCGTCGCGCAGCGGGTGGTGGAGCGCAAGGACCGCTGGCATGTCGTGGAGCTGGAACTGCCGCCGGGGCTGGGGGCGATCAATCAGCTCGCCATCCTGTCGCCGTACTGGGTGCCGACGCGGTTTCTCAACCCCGAGGGGCGGGACGATCGGCCGCTGGCGCTGGCGCTGGCGGATGTCACGTTTCTGGGCTAGCCGAGGCATGGCAGCCGCCGGTGGCGGCCGGCATGCTCCGGGGTGGCGCGATCAGGCGAGCTTGAGGTTGGTGGCGGCGGCCTTGCCGCGCTCCATCGCCACGTCGTAGCTGACTTTCTGGCCGTCATTGAGGCCCTTCAGGCCGGCGCTCTGCACCGCGGTGATGTGGACGAACACGTCCTTGCCGCCATCGGCCGGCATGATGAAGCCGAAGCCCTTGGTGGCGTTGAACCATTTGACGGTGCCGATAGCCATGTCAGTCGTCTCCTGCGGTCAGCCGGGCGCGGCCACGGCTGGGAGTGGTGGAACAGAGAAGCGTGGCCGGAAACGACGCAAGCCCATCGACCGGATCAGATGATCCAGTTGATGGGCTTGTGCCGAGTCACGGCGCCTGCCGCTAAAGCGTGTGCGTCAGGCGAGTTTGAGGTTGGACGCGGCGGCCTTGCCACGCTCCATCACGACGTCATAGCTGACCTTCTGGCCCTCATCGAGGCCCCGCATGCCAGCCGCCTGGACCGCGGTGATGTGCACGAACACATCCTTGCCGCCGTCTTGAGGCATAATGAAACCAAAGCCTTTGGTGGTATTGAACCACTTAACCGTGCCGATAGCCATAGCTGCATCCATCTCCGAACCGTCACCACGCAACAGCGCGCGGCGTTGAAAGACAACCGGGAATTTGGTCGTCTTGAACGCACCCGCCGAACCAGAACCTCGGACATTGGTGGCGCAGCAAGCCTAGCCAAAAACGATTGCAGACCATAGTTGGCGCAGAAACCACTGGCCGAGTCAATCACTACGATACGTACCAAGAAGAGATTTATTGGCACGAAAAAAGGGGCGGACCTTGCGGCCCGCCCCTCTCTTTCACGCATGGCCGGGGTGGTGGACTTAGAAGTCCATATCGCCCATGCCGCCCATGCCGCCCATCCCGCCCATGCCGCCGCCGGGGCCACCGGCCGCGGCCTTGCGCTCCGGACGCTCGGCGATCATGGCTTCGGTGGTCACCAGCAGGCTGGCGATCGAGGCCGCGTTCTGCAGCGCGGTGCGGACAACCTTGGTCGGGTCGATGATACCGGCCTTGACCATGTCCTTGTATTCGCCGCTCTGCGCGTCGAAGCCGTAGTTGTAGTCTTCCTTCTCCAGCACCTTGCCGCTGATCACCGCACCGTCTTCGCCGGCGTTCTCGGCGATCTGGCGCAGCGCGGCCAGCGCCGCCTTGCGGACGATCTCGATGCCGACGCGCTGGTCATCGTTGTCGGCCTTGAGCTTGGCCAGCACCAGCGAGGCGCGGGCCAGGGCCCCGCCGCCGCCCGGCACGATGCCTTCCTCGACCGCGGCGCGGGTGGCGTGCAGGGCGTCCTCGACGCGCAGCTTGCGCTCCTTCAGCTCGGTCTCGGTGGCCGCGCCGACCTTGATCACGCCCACGCCGCCCGAGAGCTTGG